>CAYOHG010000016.1:0-15040 GCA_964403685.1 uncultured Planctomycetales bacterium | reverse complement strand
ACCCACGGCTGCTGGCCGCTCTGCGGGTGGCCTGCCACCGGCGTGGCGTGCACATCCGCGAGCACTGCGCAGTGCGCGGCCTGCGGATCGAGTCCCGGCGCGTGGCCGCCGCATGCCTGGATCTCGACGAGCAGCCCGGCGACTGGTTTGTGCTGGCGGCGGGCGCCTGGTCGACAGGCGTGCTCGGGCCGCTGAACGGAGCCGTCCGCGTGCAACCCGTGCGCGGGCAGATCGTGCTGCTCGAACAGCAGCCGCCGGCGCTTCGGCACGTGATTCAGGTCGGCAAGTCGTACCTGGTGTGCCGCGCCGACGGGCGGCTCCTGGTCGGCACGACTGAAGAACCGCGCGCCGGGTTTGACAAACGCCCCACCGCGGAAGCGGTCGGCAGACTACTGGCGTTCGCGGCCAGGATCGTGCCGGGGCTGGGTTCGGCAACTTCGCGGAGGGCCTGGGCCGGGCTTCGGCCGGGCACGCCCGACGGCCGGCCGTACATCGGACCCCATCCGGATGCTGAGAACCTGCTCATCGCGACCGGACACATGCGCAGCGGCCTGACGCTCGCACCCGCGACGGCCGAGCTGATTTGTCAACTGATCGTGGGCCGCGCGCCGGAGTTGCCGCTTGATGCGTTCCAGCCCGGCCGGGCGCCGAATGCGTGAAGGCGCGGCTCTGGCCCGTCGCGCCGGCCGGGCCGCACGCGGCGCGACGCGGCGTTGCCGAACGCCATAGAATGCCCCGCGGCGTCCCGCTTTGGGGCGCGCGGAGCGCGAGCCCGAATGGCCAACCGTGCATTCCTGCGACCGCGATTCAATCGCCCGCTTCTGCTGTTGGCAATAGCGGCGGTGCTGGCATGCGCTTTGCGGCCGGCCCGCTCACAGGATGCGACCGTCGATGATTGGTGCGCCCACGCCCGGCCCGCGCTGGAGCTGTACATCGCGGGACGATACGCCGATGCGCAGCAACTCCTCTCGCAATCGAGCACACCGGCCCTCAGCTCGGCAGAGCGGGTGGATTACGAGGCCCTCCGGGCGATGTGCCTGCTGCGCGGCGAAAGCCGGGCCGATCGCGAGGCCGGCCGAACCAGCTTGCTCGCACTCGCGACGGCACAGCCGGCGTTGCTCAACCGGCCCGAGTGCGCGCTGGCTCTGGGCGTTGGACTCACCGCGTTGCACGAAACCGCCGCCGCTCTGCTGCACCTGCATGCAGCCGTCGCCGGGTTTCATGCCGCTGGCCAGCCCGAGCGCCGCGCCGCCGCGCGCGTCGCGCTGGCGCAGGCCTGGGCAGCGCACGGCGAGTGGGAAGCGGTGATCCCCGGTGTTCTCGAGCAGCGCCCCGCCAATCCCGCGGAGGCCGAACGGTTGCGGCTCGAACACGTTCGCGCGCTGCGGGCCGCGGCGGCCGAGCAAGCGGACCCGCCGGACACACTCGATCGCATCGACCTGGTGCTGGCGCAGGTGCTGCTGAACCGAACGGAGTCGGGCGCGGCGGGCGTCGCGCTGCTGCGCGAAATCGCGACCCGCCCGCGGCGCAGCAGCGCTACCGCCGAAGCCTGCCTGTTGCTGGGCGCGCGGCTTGAGGCCGACGGCGACGTCGGCGGAGCAGCGGACCTGTACGCGCGCGTCGCCGACGCCGACCTCGGCTCGTGGAGCGAAACCGCCCGCCGGCGGCGCGACGCGGTCCAGCGGCCCGCGCTAGCGCTCGCTCCGGTTGCTCGACAACCGGACTCCCCGACCCGGCTCGAATTCACCGCCCGCAACATCTCCGACGTACGCGTCGAATGGCGGCGAATCGACCTGGCGGACTGGCTGACCCGCCGCCAGGGTCGGCTGATAGACGCGCACCTGCCCGACAGCGGCGCACTGGTGGCTACGCGCGACTATCACCACGGAGGCGGCCCGTTCGAAGCCTGGCAGCCGCCGACCGCCGATGCAGCTTTCGAGCTGGCGCGCGGAGCCTATGTCGCGGTGGCCTCGGCGCAGCCGCAGAGCGGCGAGGCGCTGATCGCCAAGCAACTTGTAATCGTCGGGGAGTTGAGCGCCAGCATCATCCTCGGTCCCGACCGCATTCTGGCGTGGGCGCGCGATCCGCGCGGCGCGGTGGGCTCCGCCGCACGCCCGGCGTCGCTGCGTTTCTGGCAAAGCGGCGCTTTCGTGGCGCGGTCGGCCGAGTTTCGTGAAGACCTCGCCTGGCTCGACCTGCCCGGAGAGGCGCGTTCGCTGCGCGACAAGCGCTGGGTCGCGCTGGTGGAGTGCGACGGGCAGTGGGCGCTCTGTCGCGGAGAACTGCCCGCATCTGTAACGGAGACGCCGCTGTCCGCGCTGCTCTGTGCCGCGCCGTCAGAGCTTCCCGCCGATGGCACGATCGAGCTCGCCGGCCTGCTGCTGCGACCGAGTCTGAGCGACGTTGAGTTGGCGGAGCCCTGGACCGTGCAGGCGCTCGACGCACTCGGGCGAGTCCGCGGAGAGGCGGCGGTCAACCTCGACGGCGGAGTCCTGCACGCCCGAATCCCGCTGGCGGACGCAGAAGTCGGCGACAAGCTGCGACTCGCGCTGCGTGCCGGCCGCCGAATCGTGCCGCTGTTCGGCTCCGCGCCGAGTATTTCGGTCGTTGATACCGAGCCGGCTTTGCTGCAATGGCGTCTCGAGCCGCTGCCCGCGGCAAGCGCGGGGCTTGAGGCCATTCGCACGGCCGCCTGGGCCCGTTTTGAGTGCGGTCGGCCGCTGTCCGACGCCAGGCTGCGTTACTGGTCCCGCGGCGTGCAACTGCCGGTTACGGCGCTGCGTGATCATCCGCGTGCCAGCCCGGCAGTCGATGAGCACGGCGAGCTGGATGCGTCTGGTTACGCGCAGCTCATCAGTCCCCTGAAAGTCATCGGTGCGGATCAACCGCCGGCGGCGGTCGGCGTGTGGGCGACGGTCCGCCCGCCCGACGGTCGCCCGCAGCTCGGCATGTCTGAGCGCCTCTTGGCAGACACGCCCGCGCATCTCTGGGTGCTCGCTTCGTCGCAGACCGTCAGTCCGGGAGACCTGCTGCGATTCCGCGTCGGCTGGTTTGATCCGCTTCGTCTGGCGGGCGGCGCGCTGCCGACGCTGACCATCCATGCGCCGGACGGTCTGGCTGTGGAGCTTCCGATTGCGCCCGGACTCGACGCGTACGAATCCGACCCGTGGCTCGCTCCAAGCACCGGCCGCTATCGCGTCCATGCGCGCCTGCCGCTGACCGACGGCAGCGCCGTCGAGACGACTCGCGAGGTTCTGGTTTCCGACCGTCCCGTCGAGCCCGGCGTGGTGGCCGGTCCGCCGTATGCGGCAGTGGTCGAAGCGACCTTGCAGACTGCGGGCAGCGCGCCCCGCGTGCGCGTGACCTTCGCGCAGCCGCCGCTGCGAGAGACATTGCTGCTGGCGGAATCCGCCGGTCCGCTTGCCGCGGTTGTCGCTCAGCCGAAATCGCGCGACCTGTCGGTTGAGCTTTCGCTGCCCGCGCCGCTGCCGGATGGATTGCGGCTGCGAGTGATCGAGTGCGACGAGAGCGGGGTTTACACACAGCAGCGGATTCCACTCGCGACGGTCGCCCACGAAACGCCGATTGCCGGACTCCAAGCGCAGGTCGAAAACTCCCAGTCTGATGCGCCGACGGTCCAGGTTCGCCGGCGGCACACAGCGAACGAGCGGGGCGCTTCAGCTCTGATGCTGCGGCTGGCGGATATGAATTCGAGCGGTACGCTGGCGTGGGTTCCCGGCAGCGCCGGGCCAAGCCGCTGGGAATTCCCCGATCCGGTCGTGGCACACTCGATCGGAGGCGGTCCCAGTGCGCCAATCCGCGCCGCCGACTCCGCCTGGCCGGACTGGGAGCCGCTTCCCGCGCGCGTCTCGGCGGCGCTGTTCGCGGGCCGCACGATCGCGACGGCCGTACTATCGGCAGACTCGGGCGAACCGGCTGCGCTGCCGCTGCCGGCGATCCCCGGCCAATACCGGCTGTTCGCGATTCAGCGCAGCGCCGACGGCCGGATGCAAACGACGTCGATTCCGATATCCCATGCAGCGCCGGCGCTCCTGACGCTGCGAGCCCCGCCGCGCCTGAGCACCGGAGATCGGGCGTTCGCGTACGTGGCGATTGAACTCCGCGTGACGGAACCCACCCCGATCGAGCTGTCCATCACGGCCGACGCCAGCGTGCATCTCGGCAATCTCCAGACTGCCGACGACGGACCAATGCCGACGAGCGGTGCGACGGCGGGGCGATCGCACCTCACGCTTCAACCCGGACAACACCGGCTGCTGCGCATCCCGTTGGAGGCTGTCACGGCCGGCGCCGCGCGCCTGCGCGTTGCGGCGTGCGGTCCGGACAGCGTCGCTGCTGATGACGCGACGCTGGTCGTACGCGGCGACGACGCACCGCCGCCGCCCGAGGCCGCCGCGATCTTCGTCCGCCGCGCGGTGTTTCTGCTGGAGCCCGCCGAGACACTGGAAAGCGAAGTGGAGCCGCGCGACCCTCGTGCGCCGATCGACTCGATCGTGAATTGGAACCGTCGCCCGCTGACCAGCGGCGAGCCGGTCCCGTTCGGCGCGTTGCTGCTCGTAGAGGACAACTGGGAGAACGCGCACGAGCGCAGCGGCGTCCGCTGGGAGCAGTTTCCGGCGTCGAACACGGTCCCGCGCGCCACGGATCTGGCGGACCTGCGCACCATCGGCGGACGGCGCTACGGGAGCACGGAGGCGCTGACCTATGAGCCGCAGCGCGTCGCGGCTGGCGTGGGACGACACGAGTTTCTGCTGGTCGCGCTGCGCCCCGGAGTCAGTCGGCTGGCGCCTCCGCGAGTGCGCGATGCAAGTGGGCCGATCGCCGTGCGGATCGAGCCGGCTGACTTCCACGTGGTCGTGCCGGAGTGACGCTGTGGCGCATCGCGAGGCACCGGATTTCGACTCGGCGAAAACCGTGGCCGGGAAGTTGACGACGGGTGCCCGTCAGTTAGGCGTGTGAGATTGGCTGGCGACGAAGTTCCGTCGGGGGGCCGGCAATTGGCGATTGCGTGCCCCCTACCGGCCGGATATATTTCGCCGCTAGTCCGCCCGGACGGGACACGCGGCTTGCAGCACCAATCGGCGCCCCGTGCGGTGGCCGCGCCGATTGCAGTCCAGCCTTCGGGAGAGCGATTCCATGCGACGCCGTCTTGCCCTCATCAGCGTCCTGCTTGTTTCGGCGAGCCTGCCGGCCATCGCCTCGGCGTCAGCCCGGCTGGACCCACCGCTGGATGCGGCGCGTCAGTTGTATGACAAGCAGGAATACGCCGCGGCGAGCGAGGCGCTTCAGGCGGTCCAGCGGGAAGGCCTGAGCAGCTCGGAGCAGAAGGAATACGATCGCCTCACGCAGGTGCTGCCGGACGCGGTCGCCGGTCAGGAGAAATCGCTGCGTGAGAAGTCGGAGGCGGACAAGGCCTTCGACGCGGGCCGGCTCAATCAAGCCGATCAGCTTTACGCATCGATCCTGATGAACCGCTTCGCGACGACCAAGGTCCGCACCGAGGCGGCGCAGCAGCGCAAGCGCATCGCCGGTCAGCGTTCGAGCGGCAGCGCCTCCGCGGCCGAGGTGAAGCCGGTCAGCGACGTGCAGCCCGCCGGCGACTCCACGTCGTCGCTGCAGAGCGGCACGACCGGCACACTTCAGCCGATGGCCCCCGCGCCAGCTCAGCAGACACCGCCGGCCCAGCCGGCGCCGCCGGCGAACTCCGGCACCTCCGCCGGAACCGGCGTCCCCCCGGCACCGCAGGGGATCATTGAGGAACTGCAAAGCCGCGACGAGCTGCTCTGGCAGCGGGCCGTGGCCAAGATGGAAGAGGCCGCGGTGCAGATCGAGGAAGCGATCGCGGCAGAGCGATTCGACGAAGCCCGCCGGCTGGCCGAGACGGCCCTGCAAATGATCGAGGCCAACCGCGGGTTCGCGCAGCCCGCCAGCAAGTACGAGAACGCCCGCCAGCGCGCCATGGAACTGAAGGCCCGCGTCGAAACCGCGTATGAGCAGTACAGCATCGAATCGGCCCGGCGCGAGCAGGAGGAGATCGCCCGGCTGATCGAGGAGCGCCGCGCCCAGCAGGAACAGCAGCGGCGCGAAAAGGTCGATCAGCTTTTCCGCACCGCCGACCAACTGGACAAGGAGCGGCGCTTCCGCGAAGCCGCCGAGGCGATGCGGCAGGTGATGTACATCGATCCGGCCAACACGCAGGCGCGTTTCCTGCTGGAGAACTACGAGGAGCTGGCCGGCCTGAGCGAGCAGCAGTCGATCCGCTCGGACTACGAGCGAGAATCGCAGGCGGTGATGCTCCAAGCCGACGAAACGCGCATTCCGTGGAATTACGACGTGCTTTATCCGCGCAACTGGCTGGACATCAGCGCGCGGCGCGACAAAACGGGCATCCCGCGGCCGGGCGAAGACTTCGAACTGAACCGCCGGCTCGAGGACGTGCAGTCGGAGATCAGCGTCGAGAACGAGCCTTTCGATCATCTGCTCGGCAATCTGGTCGAACTGAACGACATGAACCTCGCGGTCGACTGGGAAGACCTGCGCGATGCGGGCGTCGAACCGGACACCCCGGTCAGCCTCAACCTCAAGGACGTCAAGCTGCGGACGGTGCTGCGCGAGGTGCTTTCGCAGGCCGGCGGGCGCACGCCGCTGGGCTACGCCGTCTCCGACGGGCTGCTGCGGATCGCGACGCGTGACAAGCTGAGCCGTGACAAGTTCGTCATGGTTCACGATGTGCGCGACTTGATCATCAAGATTCCGCGCTTCCGCGAAGCCCCCGTGCTGGACACCCACACGGCCCCGAGCGTCCCGACCGCCGACGCATCCATGATGTTCGCCAATTCAATCGCGCCCGCGCCGGATCCGCGCGAGCTGGGCGCCGCGCTGGCCGAAGACCAGACCGCCGTCGCGCAACTGATTGACATGATCCGCTCGATGGTGGAGCCCGACTCGTGGCGCGAGGTCGGCGGCGGCGACGCGGCCATCCGCGAGCTGAACGGCGAGCTGATCGTCTACAACACGTCCGACGCGCATCAGCAGATCCGCGACCTGCTCGGTCAGCTCCGCGAGCAGCGCGCCCTGATGATCTCGGTCGAATCGCGTTTCCTGACGGTCGGTTCGAATTTTCTCGAAGAAATCGGAGTCGACCTCGATTTCGTGTTCAACGCCGGCGAAGCCGGGTTCGACCCGGCCTTCAACGCGCAGCAGGCCCCGATCATCGATCCGTTCACCGGGGCGCAGACGTTGCTGCCGCGCGAATTCTCACGCATCGGCGCGCTGCCGGCCACTCCACCCTTCGGCAACCCGCTGACGCAGGGCACACCGGCCCAGCCGTACTTCAACTCCGGCCTGGTTCCCTCGCAGGGCGGAATCCCGCCCAGCTTTAACGACATGACGCCGATCCCCGTCCAGCAGGGGACGCTCGGCCTGGCCGACCCGTCGGCGCTCAACACCGGTATCCCCGGGTCGATCGCGCAGTCCTCGAACTTCGGGCCCGCGATGCAGATCGCCGGTTCGTATCTCGACAACCTTCAGGTCGATTTCCTGATCCGCGCGACGCAGGCCAACCGCCGATCGAGTATCGCCCAGGCGCCGCGTTTGATGCTTTTCAACGGACAGCGGGCCTGGGTCGCCATCCGCCGCAGCCGCCAGTATGTCAGCACCGTCACCCCCACGGTCGCTGAAGGCGCCGTCGGCGTGCAGCCCCAGTTGGCGCAGATCGACAGCGGCACGGTGCTGGACGTCGAAGGCACCATCAGCGCCGACCGCAAGTATGTCACGCTGACCGTGCGGACGGGGCTGTCCGAAGAACCCACGCTGGACCGCTTCCAGGTGCAGCAGGCCAGCGGAAACTCACCTGGCATTTTCGTCACCACGACCGATCAGGTCATTCGCAGTCTGCGGACTACCGTGTCGGTCCCGGACGGCGGAACCGTGCTGCTGGGCGGCCTGAAGCAGTCCGGCGAGGTCGAGATCGAAGCCGGCGTCCCTATCCTCAGCAAGATCCCGATCCTCAAGCGCGCCTTCACCAATACGTCCACCGTCAAGGACACCCAGACGTTGCTGATCCTGCTCAAGGCCAAGATCCTGATTCAACGCGAGGCCGAAGAAGAGGCCTTCCCGACGCTCAGCTCGGCTTCCCCCGGCTGATCGCGCCGCTCCGCATGTGTCGCAGACTTCGCAGCCAGGCCCGTCGCACCGCGGCGGGCCTTTTGTTGCTAGCGGCCGCGGCCCGCGCCGATGCCCAATTCCCCCGGCAGGAGCCGGCCGCTCCGGCCAGCGCCGCGGCGCGGCTGCCGGCCCCGCCGGGTGCGCAGCTCTACGCCCCGGGTGTCTACATTGACTGGCCGGCCGCCCGCGTGCTGGTGGAC
This sequence comes from uncultured Planctomycetales bacterium, assembly GCA_964403685.1. Classification (GTDB taxonomy): domain Bacteria; phylum Planctomycetota; class Phycisphaerae; order UBA1845; family Fen-1342; genus CAYOHG01. The sequence goes on along the minus strand of CAYOHG010000016.1, from coordinate 6,653 downwards.
GCGGTGTGCCTCGAACCGCGCCAGCCGCTGGAATTCTTCGCCTGTTTCCCCGGCAAGTCGCACGAAAGTCTGCTGCTTCTGAATGCGACGGCGGGCCACGTGTACGAGGCGCTTGGCCTGACCGGCTTCGAGCGCGGACACCCGCCGCAGTGGGACGCCGATGGTCGCCCGGCCGCTCCGGCCACGGGCGCACTCATCGCCGTTGGCGTCGAGTGGCTGGTCGACGGCCGCTGGCAGAGCGCGGACGGATTCGATTGGCTGCTCGATTTGGAGACCGAGCAACCCGTCCTGCCGCGCCCGTGGGTCTTCAGCGGATCGCTGCGCCGCTCGGACGGTACCCTGGCCGCCGATATCACCGGCGAAGGATTCGCGCTGGTTGATATGCCGGGTGCGCTCGGCTCACTGAGTCGCCGCCGGCCGAGCATGGACGCCGACTTGTGGGCGAGCGCGCGGCGCGGTTCGGTGCCTGCGGCCGGCACACCGGTGCGGCTTGTGCTGTCGCAACCCGTATCGCGTGCGCACGCGATCGTACTGGATGCTTTCGGTGACCTGCGGGTGGACGGCGCGTACTGCGACCCTCAGGACGTGATCGATCTGATCGGGCTTCAATGCCGCCTGGCGCCGGCGAACTTGCTGAGCATTCGCGTGGAGTCCACGCTGCGAACCGACGTGCTGGCGCTGCAAGCGCGAATTCGGTCGGCGGGGCTGGCCGACGACGCCGTTCGATTCGATCCGGCGACCGGTGCAACGGCGACGTCTCGCCCCGCGCCGCTTAGTCGGCCTTGAGGTTCAGCAGGGCGCTGACGCGCTCCAGGAGCGTGATCTTGTTGACCGGCTTGCTGAGGAATGCATCAGCGCCCAGTTCGCGGGCACGCTCCATGTCGCCCAGTTCATTCAGCGCGGTGACCATGATGATCGGGATAGCTGCGTAGCGTTCGTCCTGCTTGAGTTGCCGGCAGATCTCGAACCCGCTGCGCTTGGGCATCATGATGTCGAGCAGGATGAGGTCCGGGCGCTGCCGCGAAACGGCTTGGAGCGTCTGCTCGCCGTCGGTCACGCGCTGCACTTCGAGGTGCAGCGGTTCGAGGTACGCCTCGAGCAGCTCGATGATCTGCGGATTGTCGTCGGCGATCAGCACCCGCCGGCGCGGCCCGGGTTCTGGCATGCGCTTCTCCCTGCATGGCGCACGTTGGCAGTGTCGCCCATTGTCGCTGCGGATGCAAACTCCGCGCGGCCGTCCATTTCTTGTCGAAACTCCTGGGACGGGTTACACTTCTCGTGCCGCGGTTGCGGTGCCTTAGCCGATGGAATCGACCCTATGTCGACGTGGCGCCCGGCTGGCGGCAGGCGATGGGAGTAGCCCGCATGCGACGACTGGTCTGCACCGTCCGTGTTTGCGCAACCTGGGCTCTGGCGGCGGCCTGTGGCCTGGCCGCCGTTGGATGTGGCGCGCCGTCGACCCTCATTTCTTCGACGCTTTTTCCGTTCGTCAACATCGGCACCACCGGCGCCGGCAGCACGGTGACCAGCTCGAGCGGCGGGGGCTTCGGCAGCGATTCGTCCGTCGCGCTCGATCCGTGCGATGAAACGCTGTCGCGCAAGCAGATCACCATCACCATGCGCAATGACGCCCCCGACGATTACATCCACTATTTCCTGATACTGGTGGCGTTTGAAAACGGCGAGACCTACCCGAATGGTGCGGTCTGCCCCGACGATTCCGATTTCTACACCGATTTCGGCTACACGCGCATCGCCGAGGGTTCTTTTCAGGAGATCGGCAACATCTGCGTGATCGGGCCGGCGTATGTTTACTTCCACGAGCAGGGGCGGTTTCAGGAGGCGGGCGGCGCGCTGGCCTCGGGCATCGAGCCCGCCGCCGGCAGCAGCAGCTCGTTTGACGCCTTTTTCAGCAGCGCCGGCGCGGATGTGCCCGTGCCGGACCGCATCTACTTCCACAACCCCGGCACCGGCGACGGCGCCGCGCTGAAGGTCAGCCAGAACTCGCTCAACCCCTGCGGGGCCGTCGTCACACTCAGCGGCGACTCCGATTGCGAGCAGGATTCGTTCTATTACGTCGACCAGGCCGATCTGCCGGTCGGTTCGAACCCGGTGGGAACCAATTCCAACCGCCGCGTGCCAAGCGAGATCCAGGGGACCGGCTGCGAATGCCTCGCCTTCCAGGAGCCCTGGCACCAACTCGGTCCTCCCGGAACGATCGCCTCGAACGCCGCCTGCAACGAGTTCATCCGCGGCGGATCGATCACTTACGTGTTCATCCGCCAGGACGCGACCCCGCCCTACCCTCAGTTGCTCTGGCAGGTTCGCGACGACAGCGGCTCGATCGTGCAGGATTTCGACGACCGGGCCGACATTCCCTGAGTCGCGCGGGTGTCCGGCTCCGACCGATCGATGCATTCACGGTCGCAGCACGCCGGTGTCGCGCAGGAAGCACTCGATGGTGTCCCAGTATTCGCGCTCGTCGGCCGGGCCGTCGTTGTGCCCGCCACCGAGTTCGTAGAAGCGCGCCTCGCGGGCCAGCTTGAGCAGCGCCCGGCCGTGTGAATACGGGACGATCTCGTCCTGCTCGCCATGCATGATCAGCACCGGCGCCGCGAGCGTGCGCAACACGCGATCCGTCTCGAAGCGATGCCGCACGAACATGCCCGGCACCAGGTAGCGCGCCGCCAGCGCCGGCAGGCTTGTAAACGTCGATTCGAGAATGAGCACGCGCGGACCACGCCGCGCTGCAAGCTGCGCCACCACCGCCCCGCCGATCGAGCGCCCGTGATAGAAGATGCGGCTGGGATCGACTTCCGGCCGCCGCGCCGTCTGTTCAAGGAACGCCAGCGCGTCTCCCACGATCGCAGCTTCCCCCGGAGCGCCGCCGGAGCGCCCGTAGCCGCGAAACTCCGGCAGCAACAGGGAGATGCCCAGACGACTGTAGCGTCCATACGCATCCGGGTAGAAATCAATGACCTCACCGTTGCCGTGGCTCATGACGACGAGCGGGCCGGGTTTCGCCGATTCGCAGCCCTGCCCGGGGATGAACCAGGCCTCGACCCGCTGGCCGTCGCCGATATCCAACCACAGCGATTCGGCCCGCGCCGGCTGCCGCACGAGGTTGGCGAGCTCGCGCTGCCCCCAGGCGGGGAAGATCACGCGTTCCTGAAACAAGGCCAGGCTTCCTACCCAAAGGACATAGAGCACGAGAATGCGCAGCGGCCAACGCCGCGCCCAGCGCCGCCAGCGCGGCCGCCGCCCGGCGAGCGGCGCGAATCCTGTCCCAGCCGCCACGCACTGCGTACTTTCGGCGTCATCCGCCATGCAGTCGGATGATAGCCGCGCCCGCCGCCCCGCGGGGACCGGCGGCGCGGACCGGTTTGACAGGCCTTGGGGCCCGCGCCAACACTTCCGCCATGGTTGGCGGCCTGCTGCTTGCAGCGCATACAGCGATCGTACTGGTGATGACCGTCGTGATCCTGCGCCGCCGTCAGGCGCCGATCTCGATGCTGGCGTGGATCTTCGCCATCGGGTCGCTGCCGGTGGCCGGTGTGGTTCTTTACCTGCTGCTGGGATCGACCCGCGTTCGCAGCAAGGTGAGCCGCAAGCGGCGGCGCGTGCAGCATCTGCTTTCACGCTTCGCCCGCTGGGCCGAACAGCATACGTCGCAAGTCTGCGCGATCCGCAGCGGCACACCGCCGGAAGACCTGCGCAGCGTTGAGCAGCTTGGCCAGCGGGTCGGACAGATGCCGGCGACCAGCGGCAACGATGTTCGCATCTACCACGCGGCCGACGATACGTACTCGGCGCTGAGCTATGCCATTCGCGCAGCCCGCCAACACGTTCACATGCAGTATTACATCTGGCAGCCGGACGAGACCGGGCGGCTCTTCCGCGACCTGCTGGTCGAGAAGGCCCGCGAAGGCGTTGAGTGCCGGGTGCTGCTCGATGCCGTCGGCTGCCTGGCGACCGGCAGCCGGTTCTTCAAGCCGCTGACAGAGGCCGGCGTACAAGTCGCATTCTTCCTGCCGCTCACGCCGCTGCGGCGGCGACGCTGGAGCCTGAACCTGCGCAATCACCGCAAGATCGTGGTGATCGACGGGAACACGGCGTTCTTCGGCAGCCAGAACATCGGCGACGAGTATCGCGGCCGCAAGCGCAAGCTGAGCCCGTGGTTTGACAGCCACATGCGCGTTCAGGGCGCGGCGGCGCTGTTTCTGCAACAGGTCTTTGCCGAGGATTGGCTCTTCGCGACGCGCAAGCTGCTGAACGAAGACGGCTATTTTCCGCAGCCGAGCTCGCCGGGCAACTGCCTCGTGCAGATTCTGCCGTCCGGGCCGGAGCAGGACGCCAGCGCGCTGGCCGAGGTCGTGTTCGCGGCGGTCGCGACGGCACGGCGCTCGATTCGGATCGCGACACCCTATTTTGTGCCCGATCCGGCCCTGGAAATGGCCTTGCGGCACGCGTGCCACCGCGGCGTTCACGTCGAACTGGTCGTGCCCAGCCGAACCGACGCGCGTGTGGCGTTGTGGGCGGGCCGAAGCTTTTACCCCGAGCTGCTGGATGCGGGCGTGGACATCTACGAGTTCGACGGCGGCGTGCTGCACTCGAAACTGATGACCGTGGACGACCGCTGGTGCATGCTGGGCTCGGCCAATATGGACGTGCGCAGTTTCCGCCTGAATTTCGAGATCACCGCGCTGGTCTACGACGAACTGGTCGCCGCCGAGCAGGCGCGGCACATCGCCGCGTACATGGGCCGGTCCCGGCGGATCACGGCGCGCGATGCGTGGGGCCGGCCTTTTGGCGAGTCGCTGCTGGTGGGGGCGGCGCGGCTGCTGGCGCCGCTGCTGTAGTTGCGCCTCAGACGGCGGCTCGTGTCGGCAAACGTGGGACCGGCAACCTAGAACGAGCGACGGGCGACGTGAGGAGCCCACGCCGCCCGTCGTCGTTAAGATTGGAAAACCGGTCGGTTAGCCGAGCAGCGCCAGGGCGTTCTGGGGCTGCTGGTTGGCCAGGGCCAGAGTCTGGGTCGACGCCTGAACCAGGATCTGGGCCCGCGTCAGGTTGCTGGTCTCGACCGCGAAGTCGGTGTCGCGAATCAGGCTTTCTGCCGCGGTGGTGTTTTCCAGGGTGATGGCCAGCGCGTTGGCGGTCGTATCGAGCGTGTCCTTCTGGAACGCGCCGAGCCGGCCGCGGAGCGTCGAGATCTGATCCTGCGCGGCCCGCAGGATGCGCTGGGCCACCGCGAAGTTGCCGCTGGCGACGGAGTTTGCCTGCCCACTGGCCAGCGACGCGAGCGATCCGTCGGAAGAGTTGCCCAGCTCGCCGGTGCTCACCGCCTGGATGCCCAGGCTGGCAATACCTTGCAGCGACAGCGAGGGCGAGATGGCGAAGTCGGCCCCGCCACCGGTGACGTAGAACGTACTGGTGCCCAGCGCCGTGCCGAAGGCCGCCGCCATTTCGATCTCGAGACTGAGCGACGAGCTGTTCAGGGACGCCACCAGTCCGTCGACTGAGGCCGCGACGCCGTTGATCAGCACGCTGGCGTCGACACCGGTGTCACGTGTGGGTGACGATCCACCGGTGACGGTGAAGGTGCCTTCCAGTGCCGTGACGCTGACGAACTGGTCGGCGCCGTAGTTGGTGCTGACCAGCCGGAGCGTGTTGCCGCTGGTGACAGCCGAAACCCCGGTCAGCTCGGTGACCGAGTTGATGGCGGTCGCGACATCGGCGATGGCGGTTCCTGAAGCAAAGCTGAAGACTTCCGAGCCGAGGTTGCCGGTGACTTCCAGGGTGGTCGTTCCGGTGCCGGTCGCGGAGGCACTGTAGAGCAGGTTCGCGAGCTGAGCCGAGGCGGTCACCTCGACGACCACGGCGCGGCTGCTGCCGTTGGCGATGCGGGCCGAGTTGATCCGCACGCTGTCAAAGTCGGAGGTAGCCACGCTGGAAGTCGTGTAGTCCAGCGTTCCGTTGAGCAGCTTCTTGCCCTGAAACTCGGTGTTGCTGGCGATGCGGTTGATCGAGTCGAGGATGGCGTCGATCTGAAGCTGATTCGCGTCGGCCTCTTCCTCGCTGATGCCGCCCTCGTTGGCGCTGCGGTCCAGCAGGTCTTCCAGCTCGAGCAGCAGCTTGTTGACTTCGTCCAGCGCACCCTCGGCGGTGGCAATGACGTTATTGGCACGGCCGATGTTGTTCAGCGCGGCGCCGATCGCGACCTTTTCCGAGCGCAGCGCCTCGGAGGCAATCAAGCCGGCCGGATCGTCCTTGCCAGTATTAATCCGCAAACCTGTGCTCAGGCGCTGCAGCGACGTGTTCAGCGCCTTGTTGTTGTTGGCCAGGATTCGCGTCGCCGTCAAGGACGAGATGTTCGTGTTGATGCGGCTCATGTCTCAGTTGCCTCCATCGGCTACCTACCGATCGCCACGTCACGAAGCGGCTGTGAACACGTTGCCGCCCGGGCGGACCAGCGACTGCGAATCGTTGCGGCCGGCTGGTCACTTTTTCGCGTCAAGGCAGGCATCGACTTGACAAACGGGGTGCTTGAATACTACGAGCGCGGCCGGGACCGGAAAGAAGCGCACCGCCTCCGCGGGCGATGCCCCGCGACGGCGGCCCGCGGCAGCGGCGTCCGATAGAGACTATTGGAG
>CAYOHG010000015.1:0-15301 GCA_964403685.1 uncultured Planctomycetales bacterium | reverse complement strand
CGGGCCCTTCGAAACCGCCGTAGTGCCGCAGCCCGATCGCGTTCATACGACCATGGACTGGCCGGTCACGCCGGACGGGCTGCGTGATTTGCTGCTGTGGCTGAACGGACGATATCCGGGCCTGCCGTCGTATGTCACCGAGAACGGGGCGGCGTTCGGCGACGCCTGCGATGCTGAGGGCTTCGTGAACGACGAGCAGCGGATCGATTATCTGCGTGCCCATGTCGCGGCGGCGCTGGAGGCCAAATCCCGCGGGGTCGACCTTCGCGGCTATTTTGTCTGGTCGCTCATGGATAACCTGGAGTGGACGGCGGGCTACGCCCAGCGGTTCGGTCTCCTGCGGGTCGACCGAAGTACGCTGGCGCGCACGGCGAAGGCGAGCGCCCGCTGGTATGCTGAGTTGATTCGGCGCTGGGACGACAGCAACCCGTCGGCGGCGCTAGCCTGGCTGAGGAAACAGTCCAATGCGTGAACACATCCGGGTCGCCGGTTGCCTGCGGCGCGCCCTGGCACTCCTTTTCGCGACGGCGCTGGCGGCGCACGCCGCGGCGATGTCGACCATCTTCCAAGTGACGAATTTCGCCAATCCGCCGTGGTCGCTGACTTACTACAGCGGCTTCAGCGGCACGGTGGGCGTCACGGCGACGTGGCCAGCGGAAATGGGCTGGCAAGGCAACCGTATCGACGTGCAGTTCGCACTGCCGGCGGGGGCGCCTCCGACGGCACGGAACTACCGCTTTCGCATCGTCATGCCGTATCACTTTGTGCAGACGTTCGACCTGGAGGTCTACGCCGGGTCGTCACTGGCGAATCTGTCGCTGGCGCACACGGAGTACATCGACAGCGCCCGCTCGTACGTGGCGACCATTCCACTTGAGGCGTTCATCGCCGGCCAGAACAACTTCATCCGCATTCAGGGCCAGGGGGTTGCGGTCGGGTCGGGCAACCCCGCCGGATCGCAGTGGTCCAAGTGGATCCTCACGCGCACCGAGACCGAAGCCGACGCCGACACACTGCTGCTCGGCCAGATGCAGCGGCTGGCGGACTACACCGAAGCCGCGATCGGCACGTCCGGCCTGGTGCGCGATTCGCTGACGCTGAATCCCGCCGACCCGCCGTTCCATCCCGCCACGCCCGACGCAGGCGGGTTCGTGCTGATCGCGCTGGCGGCCTGCGACCACTTCGGATTGCTGCCGAACGCCGAAGCCCTGACGGAAAAGGTCCTCTCCGCGTATTCCGAGAACACCGCCGGCGTTGAACCGGAGCGCAACGTCAAGGGCCACTGGTGGCATTGGATGAACGTCACCACGGGCCACCCCGAACCGGGCTGGGACGACGATTACACGACGATCGGCTCAGCGCTGCTGGTGGGCGGCGCGCTGCTCGCGAAGAACCACTTCTCTGACAACCCCACCATCGCCGCGTACGTCGACCAGATGTACGCGACCTGCGATTTCGACGTCATGATTCACCCCAGCATGGACGGGCGCGTGGCCGTGTCGACCGACATCAACGGCAACGCGCTGGGCTACCTCGTCCCCTGGAATGAATACATGATCATCCCCTCGCTCGCGTTGCGCCAGCCCTGGGCGACGCGCGCCCCCGGCGTCGTCGCGGAGTGGCTGGTGCCCGCCAACCTGCCGACGCGCTCGTACCAGGGCATTTCCACGTTGACGGACAATGTCAACTCGTTCGCACCGGCCTTCTGGGTTCATCAGCAGCATTTCTTCAACCCCGACTTCGCCAACGATGCCGGCTTCGAGCAGTTCTTCCGCAATCATCAGCGGGCCGACGCGCTGTACTGCGCCTGGAGCCTGGGGCAGACGTATCGCTATGGTCTGACCGCCGGCGTCAGCCCCAGCGGCTACACCGTCGACAAGATTGACGCGCACAACAACGTCTACTCGCCGGAAGCGGCGATGGCCTGGGGCGACTTCGACGCGCTGCTGGAGTTCCTCGACGCGCAGCCGCCCTCGAGCGATGTCCGCCTGCGCTACGGGGCGACGCGCCGCTCGGCCGTGCAGACGACCTGGATTCCGTATGATGCCGGCGTGGTCGATCACATGTTCCTGTTCTATGGGCTGATCGAATACGTCGAGCCGCTGTTCTTCGTGCAGCGCCAGCCGTTTCAGGTCGACGCCGACGGCGATGGCATCGCCGATGCGTACGACAACTGCCCGGGCGTGTGGAACCGCCGCCAGCAGGATTCGGATGGCGACGGCGCGGGCGATGCCTGCTCCTGCGGCTCGCCGGCGGCGGACGCCGACCTGGACGGCGACGTGGACGTGCGCGACTTCGCGGCGTGGCAGGCCTGCCTGGTAGAAGGCGAGGCCCCGGAGCGTTGCCTGTGTTTCGACCAGAACGGCGACCACGTGCTGGACGGCGCCGATCTGAGCGGCCTGCTCAACTGCCTGAACTCCAGCGGTCCGGGAGTTCCGGCCAATCCGAACTGCGGGCCGTAGCGGCCCGCGGTGATCGCGGGCGATGTTGCGCGGCGCGGTGCGCGGCACGTCCTGCGAGGCGAAAGTGCATGAATGTTCGCGGCGTGATTCTCGCGGTGATCCTGGGCGTGCCGGCGCTGGGCTTGCTGGCGTTCGGACCGCGCGGGCGCGCCGAGATCCCCGCGGACCGCGTGGTGGTCCGCTACTGGGAAAAATGGACCGGCATCGAAGGCGAGGCCATTCGGCGGCTGGTTGACCAATTCAACCAGACAGTCGGGGCCGAGAAGCGCATCTGGGTCGAGTACTGCACCGTCAGCAACGTCGATCAGCGCATGCTGATTTCGACCGCCGGCGGCGACCCGCCCGACGTCGCCGGCCTTTTCGATCACATCGTCGCGCAATTCGCTGACCAGAACGCGCTGCTGCCGCTGGACGAACTGGTAGCGGAGCACGCCATCGACCTGAAGGCGTTCAAGCCGATCTGGCTGGATCTGTGTCGCTACCAGGGCCGGCTCTTCGCGCTACCGAGTACCCCTTACACCGTGCTCCTGTTCTACAACCGCGCGCTCTTTCGCGAAGCCGGACTCGATCCGGACCGCCCTCCACAGACACCCGCCGAGCTGAGCGAGTTCGCACGGCGACTGACGAAGTTCGATCCGCAAAGCGGCAAGATCACGCAGTTGGGCTTCACGGCCTCGCCGGCCATGCTCGGCTGGTGGCCGTGGGTCTGGCCCATGTTCTTCGACGCCCGCATGTGGGATGGCCAGCGCTGTCGGATCGATGACGACGCCACCTTGGCGGCGATGGAGTGGCTTCGGGCCTTTCGCGACGCGATCGGCCGCGACGCGGTGCTGCAATTCGAGGCCGCCGCCGGCCCGATCGAAAGCGCTGAGAACCCCTTTCTCAGCGGCCAGTTGGCGATGGTCTTTCAGGGCCCCTGGTTCGCCAACTGGGCCCGGCGTTACACGCCGGACCTCGATTACGGCGTGGCCCTGTTTCCCTCGGCCGACCCGCGGCGCCGACACGTGTTCGCCAGCCTGGACCTGTTCGTGATTCCGCGCGGCGCCAAGCAACCGCGCGAGGCGATGGTTTTTCTGGCCTACATGATGCAGCCCGAGGTGCTGGATACGCTCTGTCGGGATCATGGCAAAGTGTCGCCCTTCCGCCAGCCGAGCCCGGTTTTCTTCGCGGGGCATCCCAATCCGTTCGTGCGGGTCTTTGACGAAGCGGCCGCTTCGCCGGACGCTTTCGGCTATCCGCAGATGCCGATGTGGTCGCAGGTCCGCACGGAGTCACTGTGGGCGTTGAATTCCATCCTGCGCGGGCTGTACGCGCCGCCGGCGGCCCTGCTCCAGGCCCAGGCCAACATCGACCGCATCGTCGTGGATTATCAGCGCATGGCGGCGCGGCGGAGCCCCCCGTGAGGCGACCATCGGGAAACGTCGTCGCCGGACTGTTATGGACGGCCCCGTGGTGGCTGGGGTTCCTGCTGTTCTTGGCGCTGCCGATGGGCTTCTCGCTGTACATCAGCTTCTGCGACTACACCCTGCTTCAGCCGCCGGTGTTCACGGGTCAGGCCAACTACGCATCGCTGGCGGGCGACGCGCTGTTCTGGAAGGCGTTGCGCAACACGCTGATTTTCGCGGGCATCAGTGTGCCGCTGGGGGCCGCGCTGGCGGTGCTGCTGGCCGTGCTGCTGAACCAGCCGGTCCGCGGGCAGGCGTTCTTCCGGGCCTGCGTGTTTGTGCCGACCATTGTGCCGCTGGTCGTGGCGGGCATCGTCTGGATGTGGCTGCTCAATCCCTCCGCCGGGTTGGTCAACCAGGCCCTGCGCGCGATCGGCGTCAGCGGGCCGATGTGGCTGGATCAGCCCGCGCCGGCGATGGCCAGCGTGGTGCTCATCAGCCTGTGGCTGGTCGGCTCGCCCGTGGTGATCTACCTGGCGGGCATTCAAGACATTCCCGAGGAATTGTACGAAGCGGCCCGGCTGGACGGGGCCAACGGGATGCGGCGGTTCCGGCACGTGACGTTGCCGGGCATCAGCGCGGTGATTCTCTTCAACGTAATCGTGGGCATCATCAACGCGCTGCAGATTTTCGCGCTGCCGTTTGTCATCTGGCGCAGCGAACGCGGCCCGCAGGACGCCACCTACTTCTACACCAGCTACCTGTATGACAACGCGTTCCGCTTTCTGAAAATGGGATACGCCAGCGCCATGGCCTGGATTCAACTGCTGATTGTGTTGGCGCTCACCGGCCTGGTCTTCTGGGCAAGCCGCCGAATGGTGTACTACCGTGGAGCCTAGGCAGCGCCAGCCAATCCGCGTTCCGCGCTTCCGGATCGAACGCCGGCGAGGTGCCGGCCTGCGCGGCTTGACCTACGCGGCGCTCCTGGCGGTCGCCGCCGCGTATCTGCTTCCGCTGGCGTGGATGCTGTCGGTCAGCCTGAAACCCGCCAGCGAGATCACCTCCGGCGGCCTGCTGCCGCGCCAGCCGACGATGTCGGCCTATCAGGCCGTGCTGGGAGTCGGTGCCGAGCCCGCCGCCGACGCCCAAGCGGAGTCGAGCGCGGCGCCGGCCCGCACGCCCAGCGAACGGGAGCGGCGCTTCGAGTTCCTGTTGTACGCGCGCAACACGCTCATTATTCTCGTGCTCAGTCTGATGGGCGTGCTCGTGAGCAGCTCGATCGCCGCGTACGGATTCGCGCGAATCCCCTTTCGCGGGCGCACGCTGTTGTTCGCCGTCTGCCTGGCAACGATGATGATCCCATTTCCGGTCATCATGGTCCCCACGTACATGATCTTCAAGGAGCTGGGCTGGATCGGCTCATTCAAGCCCTTGTGGGTTCCGGCCTGGTTCGCCGGCGCGTTTAACGTATTCCTGCTGCGACAGTTCTTCATGGGGCTGCCCAAGGAGCTGGAAGAATCCGCGATGCTGGACGGCTGCTCGCGCTGGGGTTGCTTCGTGCGCATCATCCTGCCGCTGAGCAAGCCGGCCCTGGCGGTGGTGGCGCTGTTTCACTGCCTGGCGGTCTGGAACGACCTGGTCGGGCCGCTGATCTACCTGTCGCACCAGGAGCAGTTCACGCTCGCGCTGGGCTTGCAGTTCCTGCAAAGCCGCTCGGGCGACACGCCCTGGAACCAGCTCATGGCGGCCAGCACGTTGCTCCTGCTCCCGGTGATCGTGCTGTTCCTGCTGGCACAGAAGACCTTCATCCGCGGGATTGCGACGACGGGGATCAAGGGGTGACACGCGGGGCGCCATCGCACCGGCGTTTGCCAGCCGCGCCGACGCCGCGCGAGCCCCGAATGGGCAGGGAAGCCGGAAGGGTGTGGTTTTTGTGTATGTTTGCTCTTGACGCGCCCCCCCCCAACGGTGTTATCCTACCATGCCTGCCCTTACGTGGTCGCAGGGGCTAATCCGGAGATCACGATGAATGTCCGCGCTTGTTCGTGGATCGCCGCAGTCATTCTGGCAAGCCTGATGTCCGCCAGCGCAGTGCAATCACAGATCCCGCCAATCCCGACGTGCTCGACGGGCAAGCAGTGCGGTGTTCCAAGCGGGAATAACGGCGATTGTGTGTCGAAGGACTGCAACGCCTGCACGCTTTCGCAGTGCACCGCGCTGCGGAAGGTCGCCGACACGGTTCCAGTGAATACCGTGCAACCGTACCGCTGCTGCTCCGAGCTGGTGGAGATGGTGTGTTACGAGAGCTACTCGTGCTCATCCGCGGGCAACACCTGTACGACCGGGGAGCAGTGTGGCACCGCCTGGAACCCGGAAAGCATGAGCACCGAGCATCGTTGGGGCTGGCACATCACCACGGCGTCCTGTTCCGGCCAGACGGGTGCGGAGTAGCCGCTCGGTGACTTGATACCGCCAAGGCAGCTTGCGACGGCACGCATGTGAGACGGGGCATGATCGCGGCCAACCTCCTGTTGGTTCTCGTATGGCCGCTGACAGGCGGCGAGCTTTCGACGGACGTTCCACCTGAGCTGCTGGCGGCCCAGGCCGCTCGGCAGTTTTCGAATGGATACGTCAAGTGGACCTATCAATCGACAGCCAGCGACGACGGGCACGGGGCCTCCGGTCCACTGTTTTCCTTTGCATTCACGGACGATCAGACGCTGTCGCGAGTTGAGCACGATGATCGAACGAGCAGCGAGTTGCTCTACCAGGGGCAGTACTGGAGGAATTACGGGGCGCTCACGGCCGACGTGACCGCGGAGGGCCCGGCCGAGTCCGTCGACGCCCGGACGCTCGGGCTCGGGCCGTTCGGTCTGGGAGAGTCGATCGGGTTCGCCAACCTGCCCCCGATCGAACCGCACTCAGGTACCCTTTTTGAGGTGCGTACCGACGGCGGACTTCGCGTGGTAACCCGATACGTGGATCATGGAGACGGCCCCGTCCCCCGCATGCGACAGTGGATCGACCCGCAGCGCGACTGGAATGTCGTTCGCGCCGAGCAACTCGGCGCCGACGGCGAAGTCCTGCTCCGCTCCGTCTCTGAGCTTCGTCAGTATGGCGGGGTGTGGTATCCGGAAACCGTGGCGGTCTACAATCCATCCGAATCAGACGAGCCGATCTCTGTGATCACGGTGCTGGAGGCGCGCTTCAACGACTCGTCGCTGCCCGCCTCGTTTACCCCAGGGGATATCGGTGTCGAAGTCGGAACGAACGTCTGGATCCGGGACGACGGTGGAAAACGGCAACTGCGAGGATGGGATGGCGCGAGCCTTGTTGAATGGGAAAACCTGGCCGCTCGCGTCGGTCGAGGTGAGTTGGCGTACGGACGCAATTACCTCCTTCAGAAAACGGCCGCGTCGCGCAAGACCGCGATCATGCTGTCCTGGCTGAACCGCCTGTATCCACAGCGCGAGTCGCCCGACGTCAACCGGTACGTTGATCGCACCGACCCCAAGCGTTGGGAAGAGTACGTGCGAAGGTTCATCGAACACTACGCGCTGGATGAGGCGCAGCGTCAGAAAGCGTGGTTGATTCACAAAAGCTGTCTGGACCAGGTCGAGGCCGTTCTTGCGCGGCGCGAACGCAAGGATGCGGAGGACGCCCAGCGAGTGCGCGCCGAGATCGACGCCGTCCCGGACACCGCAGACCCGGCGGAGCAGATCGATCGTTTCGGAGAGATCGAAGCGCGGCTGCTGCGCCCGGTCGTTCAGGTTTTCGAGCGGCAGCTAAAGCCCCGCCTGGAGCAACTGCTGACGCGCCAGCAACGCGCACGAGGACCATTTCCCGGATAACCGCCCGGTGCAGCGCGCCACGCGCTGCGGGAGACAGCGAGCTATGTCGCTTCGTTTTTCATCGCTTGTTGCGCTCTGCATCGTGGCGGCCGTTTACGGGACAGGGTGCGCCGCGAGTCACACGAAAGGTTCGTCGCCTGCACAGGTTCCGCCACCGGACACCTCCCCGCGCTCGCTCTCGCCGTCGCCTGGATCGACCGCCGCCGGGGCGCCGCCCGCAAGCGACGGCACCGCGGAAGCCCCCGCGGTTGAGATTCGGCCGCAACAGGTTGAACTGGGTGAACAGGTCTGGGGCGGTGAGGCTCCATTCGAGCTCACCCTCGTCAATCACAAGAACCAAGCCGTCACGATCGAGCGGATCATTTCGGATTGCGACTGCCTGTTCGCCGCTAGCCACTATGAGGGTACATCCGTGCCGACCGGCGGCATACTGGCCCTGCCCTTTCGCCTGCGGCTGGGCGAGCAGGCCCGCGACCTGCGCCGCAGCATCGAGGTCCGCCTGCAAAGCGGCGAGCGCGTGACCTGTTGGGTGCACGCCAAAGTCGTTGCGACGTACGCGCTGACGTCTGGTTTGCTGGCGTTTGGCGACGTACCACTGCTGGGCGACGAAAACCCCCAGCGGTCGGTTCGATTCAGTTCGACCACGACTCAGTTGCTCGATGCGCGCGGCGACCGCGAGTGGGTGCGGGCCGAGGTCTCGGCGATCGCACCGAAGGAGTCGGAAGTCCTGGTTACACTGGATACGCAGCGCATGCCGGCTGGCGCCAACAGCGCCAATGTTGTGCTGACCACGGATGATCCCAAGCGCCCGCAATCCACACTACAGGTGACTGCCAAGGGCGTCGCCGCTTTGCGACCGTACCCGGCGCAGGTCATCGTTCCGGCCGGGGGCTCTGAAGTGATCGCCGTCTTCCTAGCCGACGGTCGCACCGCGGAACTCGCATCGGCGGCAAGCGACGAGCCGGCGGTGGAACCCAGCGTAGATACCGATGGGCGGCTGCGAATTCACAACGCTGGGCGGCGCAGCGGCAGCGTACGCATCATCGTCACGGACACTGCCGGCCGGCGTGGCGTGCTCCTGGTCCTGTGCGTGCCGTCCGAATCGCAGTCGCCTTAAACCCGCGATCCAACGTCGCCGGGCAGCGCGCGCCGTCGCACAGCTCACTCTGCCGCGACCCCCGCCATGCTCACCCGCACATGCCCGATGAACGCGCGGTCGTGCGAGTAGAGAACATGTACCACGCCGTCGGCGCTCTGCCCCACCGCCGGGTAGGCGAATTCGCCGTCGCCGTCGACCAGCACGCGCGGCAGGCTCCACGTTCGCCCGCAGTCGACGGAAAGCGTCGCCGATAGCGGGCGGCGCTGCGAATCGCTGTCGTTGAAGACCAGCAGCAGCGAGCCGTCGGCCAGGCGCGCCAGCGCGGCGGGGCTGGCCGGGTTGGGAAAGCCGGCCGAGCGCGGCGCCAGCCAGCTTTCGCCGGCATCGTCCGAAGCGGTTACCCAGAGCCAGCCCGCCCCGGTGTTCCGCATGACAGCCAGCACGCGGCCGTCGGCCAGCTCGGCGATCGACGGCTGAATGCAGCGATACGGCGCCGCGGTCGCCACCACAGCTTGCAAGGACCATTCGTCACCGTCGGCAGACGCGAAGAACAACGCCCGTTGCAGCAGATCGTCATACGCCGGCAGCAGCAGCTCGCCGCTTGTCAGCCGCAGCGGCGGCGAACGCCCATTCGTCCCGAGCGGGCCGGGAATGGAACGCGGCGCCGACCAGTTCTGCCCGGCGTCGGCGGAGCAACGGAACTCGACGCGCGCCGTGCTCCAGCCGGCGGGTACAACCGCGTAGAACAGCCAGACGCGCTGGCCCTCGCTGTAGAGCACGGGATTTCCGACCGCTTCGGCCTGATCGATCAGCAACGCCGGCGGGGTCCACGTGCCGGCGGCAGCGCCGTCAACCGCCGCGGGCCGATGGGAAACGTAAATGTCCGCGCCGTCGAGTTCTTCGGGGCCCGTGTAGGCGTACCACGCCGACAGCAGCTCGCCGTCGGGGAACGCCACAATCGCCGGGGCGTGGCTGCCGAGTTTGCCGGGAATCGATTCAAACACCGCGTCGGCACTGAGTACCTCCGGCGCGATCGTCGCGGGCAGCGCCAGCGGCTCAGCGACGTTGAATTCGATCGTGCCGGCGGCGGGCGGGCTGAGGTCGCAGGCACCACTCGCGAACATTGCCAAGCATGCGAAAACGGTCGATCGAATTGGGGCGTTCATCGAGCCGGCATCGTACCGCACAGCCTCTCGGGCACGGCTTCGCGGCGACGCCGCGCCCGCAAGTATGATCCGGCGTGAGCCGAAATCCGCATCACGACTCCGTCATCGTTCGCCTGCTGACCGGCGTGCTCCTGGTTTACGCCGCTTGGCTGGGGATGATGGCGGTGCACGAGTTCGGACACGTTCTGCATGCGTGGATCACTGGCGGGGAAGGCGTGCAGGTGACCCTGCCCCTGATCGGGTTTTCGCGGACCGAACTGAGGCGCAACCCGCGGCCGGCGGCCGTCGCTTGGGGCGGGGTGCTCTGGGGAAGCATCATCCCGCTGCTCATTTGGTCGTCGGCGGTGTGGTTTCAGCGCCGCGCGCGGCCGGCGACCGGTCGCGATCTCGGCGGCAGACGCGCATCAGCCTCACGCAGCTTGGCGATGATCTGTTCCGGTCCGTGTCGTGTCCGCTTCATGAGCAGCCTCCTGGCCTGCTGAGCAGGCAGTAGAGACTCTCATTGCGACTGGATCAAGTTTCGGGGAGCAGGTCAACGGCACGCCGCGGTGGGCGCTGGAGGCATGCGGGCTTCTGCTGCTCGCCGGGGGGCTGTGGGTCTGGCACCTGCTGAGGCGCGCCGTCCGTTCGAGGTAACGTAAACCCATGTAATCCAAACAACTGCGCGGGTGCGCGCAGCCAACGGGCCCACGACAGCCGACGCGTTCGCCTCAAGCCGGCACAATCTCAACCGATAGGAAAGACAACCGCGATTTGTTCGCCTAGTGTATGGAAACTGTGAAGATCGCGCTAAGATGAATGGGTGCGTTGTGGAATTGACAGGTGCCGGACGAGTGGCGCTTCACTGGCTGCAACGCCCGCAACGCGTGCTGCTGGGTGTGGCCGTGCTGTGGGTGTTCAGTGCGGCGGATTTGTCGCTCACGCTGACCGAGCGCTCACGCACGTTCTTCACTGAACTCAACCCGCTGGCGGCGATGCTGCTGACGCTGTCGCCCGAAGCCGTCATCGTCTTCAAGACGGCGCTGGTGATGATCGGGTCGGCGATCCTGCTTTCCAATCGCATGCACGTCTGCGCGGAGTACGGCTGTTGGCTGCTGGTGTCGGTCGCGGGCGCCGTCGGCCTGCGCTGGTGGATGTACTATCAGCACGTCATGGCGACCTTCAACGACCCGGCTGTCTGGAACGGGCCGATGATCGCGCTGGCCGGGCACTGACTGCCCCGCGCCCGCCAGGGACCCCACACATTGAGCTCGGGATAGCAGAGTATGGGGCGCTCGCGCGCACGCCTGGGTAGCGTGTCTACTTTTCCGTCAACAGCACCGACACCACCGTCTGGGCGGTAATCACGCGCTGCGACAGAAAATCGACAAAGGTGACGCGGACGGTGATCTCGGGATGCGCCGGCCGGCGCTTCCCCGGGCACTTGACCGTGTAATGGTAGGTCATCAGGCTGCCGTACCAGCTTTTCGCGGCTTCGGCGGCCGGAATGATGCACTCGCCGACGAGCGTTTCGCCCGGCGGGTTCTCCAGGTCGAATAACTGCACGCGGATGTCGCCGGCAACCTTCAGTGCGTCGCCGGTGGAATCGACCGGGCGAAGATAGACAGTGACGCCGTCGTGCTCCGGAGAGTCGTCGTAGTTATCGCCGCCGGAAAGCTGGAGAATCTCGATCCGCTCGGGCACGAAGATCTTGGCCTTATCTTCCTCGGAAAAGCCGCGCGCCTTGGCGAGCTGATCGCGCAGCCCCTGCACTTCGGTCAGCAGGGCCTCGATCTGGTGCTTCTGCTCGCGGTTCTGCTCCTGGAGCCGCGCCATCTCGCGCTTGTCATCGGCTGGCGGGGGCGGCGCGCAGCCCGAGCCCAGCGTCAGGCCGGCGAGGATCGCGGCAGCACAGCAGGCGGCTTTCATGCCGTTACCCGATCGGGCGCAGGGCCGGGGAGCGGGTGGTTTCCGGCATGCGCTCCAGCAGCTTGTCGGCCAGCCCGTAGGCAATCGACTGGTCGGCGTCCATCCAGTTGTTGCGGTCGCAGTCGCGGGTGATCTGCTCGAGGTCTTTGCCCGTGTGCCGGGCCAGCACCTGATAGAGCTGCTTCTGCGTGCGCATCATCTCGTCGAGCTCGATCTTGATGTCGGTCGCGGGTCCGCGGGCGCCGCCCAGCGGCTGGTGAATCATCACGCGCGAGTGCCTGAGCACGTAGCGCTTGCCGGGCGTACCCGCCGCGAAAAGCACTGCCGCCATGCTGGCGGCCGCGCCGATGACGTATGTGGCCACTTCGCAGGGAATGTACTGCATGGTGTCATAGATGCCCATGCCGCTGTAGACCGACCCGCCGGGCGAGTTGATGTACAGGTGAATGTCGGCCTTGGGATCTTCATTCGCCAGAAACAGCAGTTGCGCGACGACGACGTTGGAGAGTTCGGAGCTCACTTCGTCGCCCAAGAAGATGATGCGGTCTTTCAGCAGCCGCGAGTAGATGTCGTAGGCGCGCTCCGCGCGCCCCTCGCGCTCCACCACGATTGGAACCAGGTAGTTTGAACGGGTCATCCGTGCATCCCTCGCCAGTCGGCCACTCGCGCGCGGCCCGGCCTACTTCTTGGCCGCGCCGCTTTCCTCGAGAATCTCGTCGATCAGACCGTATTCCTTGGCCTCCGCCGCATCCATGTAGCGATCGCGCTCGGTGTCGCGCTCGACCTGCTCGGCCGTTCGCTTGGTCTCGCGGGCCAGGATGTCGATCAGGGTCTTCTTGACCTTCAGGATCTCGTCGGCCTGGATGCGCATGTCGGAAGCCTGGCCGCCGACGTAGCCCCAGGGCTGATGGATCATCACCTTGGCGTGCGGCAGCGAAAAGCGCTTGCCCTTGGTGCCGGCGGCCAGGATGACCGCCCCGCCGCTGCTGGCCGCGCCGACGCAGTAGGTCGCCACATCGCACTTGAGGAACTTGATCGTGTCGTAGATCGCCAGGGTGTCGTCGATCTCGCCGCCGGGACAGTTGATGTAGAGGTGGATGTCTTGGTCGCGCTTGACCGACTGGAGATACAGCATGCTCTTCATGATGTGCGAGCAGACCGTGTTTCCGTTGATCATGATGCGCGGATCAAGCGGCAGATCCAGGAAGATGATGCGGTTATCCAGCAGCATCTCGTTGAGGCCCATCTGCCGCCAGTTCTGCCACTGGCCGCCCTGGGCCCACGGACCGGCGTGCGACGGGTAGTAGGCCGAACCAGCGGCGCTCGACAGCACCGCCCCCAGCGGGCCGAACTCCGCCGGCCCGCGGCCCCCTGCGCGCGCTTGGCCCCACGAACTTCGAACGGGCGTCATAGCCACCTCAGCCTCCCTGCACTTCGGTCCTGTTGGCTTCCTTGAGCAACTGCTCCACGCATTTATCCTGGCGGATCTGCTCGGCAAGCTGCAGCAGCAGCCCGCGCGCCTGCAAATCATCGCGGACGCGATCAAAGCGCTGCCCGTACAGCCGCGCGATCCGCGCGATCTCGGTGTTCACCTCTTCATCGGTCACGCGCAGCGCCAGCTTCTCGGCCACCTTGTCCAGCACGAACAGCAGCCGCAGGTCGCGGGCCGCCTCGCTACCAGCGGACGTGCGCAGTTCGTCGATGCGCGCTTCGATCTCGCTGTCGGGCACGCCGTTCTGGCGCAGCTCGATGACCCGCCGCATCACCGCCCGGTCGGTCTGCCGCGCGGAGAGCTTCTCGGGCAGCGTCACATCCGTGTTTTTGAGCAGGTATTCGAGCACCTGCTCCTTGCGGGCGCGATGCAGCAGGCGATCGCGCTCCGCTTCGAGGTCCTCGCGCACGGACTGGCGCAGCTCGCCCTCGTCCTTGCAACCCAGCGCCTCCATCAGCGCTTCCGTCGTCTGCGGCACGAGGCGCTTCACCTCGTGCACGGTGAACTCGAAGCGCGCCGTCTTGCCGCGCAGGTCCGGCCGCTCGTAATCGTCGGGAATGAGCGCCTCGGCGGAGCACTGCGAGCCGGGTTTCACGCCCCGCAGCGTCTGCTCCAGCTCCAGCAGCGGAATGCCGTCGAGGCGGGTCGGACGAACGCCGAGCTGCACGTTCTCCTCGCTCTTGACTGTCGCGCCGTCGACTTTCAGCGTCACGTCGGCAACGATCGTGTCGTCCGGATCGCCGGCGCCCTCCGTGCAGGGCTCCTGGCGGCCGCGGATCTTGCGGCGGCGCTCGATCTGCTGCGTCACGTGCTCATCCGTGATCTCGATCCGCGGGTCTTTGATCTCGATCCCGTCGAGCTTTGGCAACTCGAAGTTCGGCCGCACCTCGACCTCGCAGACGTACTCGAGGTCCCCGTCGTCGGGCAGCGTGATGTGGGGAATCGCCTCGTGCAGGTCCGCGAAGCGCGTGCCGTCGGCCGTCTTCACCTGGAAAACCGGGTCGCCGAGTACGTCCAGCTTCTCGTTCTGAACGATCGCGAAGAACGACTGACCGAGAATGGTGGTCTTGAGCGAATCGCGCACCTCGCCGCGAAACCGCCGGCGGATCAGCGAAACCGGGGCGCGGCCCTTGCGGAATCCTGGCAGCACCGCGTCGTTGCGGATGTCGTCCAGGTTCTGCTGGACATGCCCGTTGATGACCTCCGCGGGTACGCGAATGGTCATCTCCTTGCGGAGCGTGCCGACGTCGCGGATCGAAGCCTGCACCTTCTCCTTGAGCTTGTCCAGCAGCCGCTCCGCCTCGCGATCGGCGCGGTCCAGCATTTCCGGATCGCTCAGCGCGTCCGCCATCCCCGGGACGTTCATGCCCATCTCCTACGCGGATTCTATCGGCCCTGTCGGGCCGCACTCCGCAGCTTCAATCACCCCGCGGCGCCCGCCGTTACACCTCGGCGGCGCAGCCGTCTACAGCCCGCCGCTGAACTGGCCCTGAAGCGACGAAAGATCGCCACCCAGGAAGATGACGACGATGATGTTCAGCAGCGCCGCCAGCAGCCCGCCCCAGATCGAGCTGAAATCGATCGCCCCGGCCGCTTGCAGCCAGCCCAGCATCAGCCCGCCCATTGCAATCTGCGCCAAGCGCAGCTTCATCGCGCGCATCGCCGACCTCCCATCCGATAACCCCGCCGCCGCTCCACGAGCGGCCGCGGCAATCAACTCGTAATCAGCTCAACGTTGGCGCGCGGCAGCGTGGCCCGCACGCCGTCCTCGAACTCGACTTCCAGCACCCGCACCGCCGCCTCACTGGGCAGCCGGACCAATTCGACGGGCAGCCCGACGCAACGCCCCAGCCGCCCGAAATACGGCTCGCGAATCGCGCGCAGCGCCACCCCCAGCGCCAGCGCGCCGCCGGTTGAGCTCTCCGGCGTCTCCAGCTC
>CAYOHG010000014.1:2679-15386 GCA_964403685.1 uncultured Planctomycetales bacterium | reverse complement strand
GCATCATAGCGAGGCGCTAACGGCGCCGCGACGCTCGCCCGCTGGGGGTGCTTCAGCCGCAGAGGCGGAAGTCCGAAACACCCGCTAAGGCGGTTCGCGCGCCGCGGGGGCGCTGCACGGGGTCGGGGAGTGTGCATGAGCCAGGGGATCGTTGCAAAAACGGATGCCGCATCCAAGTCGCGCGACCTGCAGACGATCGTCGCGCGGATTTCCGAGATCTCGACGCTGCCCGACGTGGCGCTCAAGGTGATGGAGGTGGCGCAAGACCCCAGCACCGGTGCGGCCGACCTCACGCGAGTTGTGGAAGGCGACCCTGCTTTGGGAGCGCGGGTGCTTCGCTTGGTGAACAGCGCCGCGTACGGCGTGCGCACAACCATCCGCAATCTCCATCAGGCCATCAGCTACCTCGGGTTCAGCCAGGTGCGCAACCTGGCGCTGACGGCTTCGGTCAGCGACATCTTCAAGTCCGACGAACAGATTGGGACGTATCGTCGTCACGGCTTGTGGCGGCACCTGGTGTCGGTGGGCGTATGCGCCCGCATGATCGCCCAGCGGCAGGGCATGTCGAACTTCGAGGATGCCTTCCTGGCGGGCCTGCTGCACGACATCGGCATCATCCTGGAGGATCAGCAGGCGCACGCACCGTTCCGCGTGGTGATGGAATCGCTCCGCACGGACGCGACGCTGGTGGAGGTGGAGCGCGAAGTCCTCGGGTTTGACCACTGCGTCTTGGGCGAAATGCTGGCGGAGTCCTGGCGCTTCCCGGTCGTGACGCGGGCCGCCATCCGCTACCACCATGCGTCGGCACGCTGCACCGGCGAG
Source organism: uncultured Planctomycetales bacterium (assembly GCA_964403685.1). Lineage (GTDB taxonomy): Bacteria > Planctomycetota > Phycisphaerae > UBA1845 > Fen-1342 > CAYOHG01. The sequence continues at coordinate 14,564 of CAYOHG010000014.1, read as the reverse complement.
GCCCGAGCGGTCGTCCAGACCGTCGAGGTCGCTAACGTGCTCTGCACGCTCAAGGGCTACTCGTCCGTCGGCGTGAAGCTGTTGCGTCCTCCGTTGGACGCCTGTCAGGCGTTGGGCCTCAGCAAGGAAGACCTGCTCGTGCTGGCCACCGACCTGGACGCCGAACTGAAGCGCAACGACAGCCTGTTCGAACTGTAAAGGAGCGGACACCCCGCAATCCCCATGCGCGCGCTGCACTACGAGCTGGACAGCCTGTTTGCCGCCGAGCGCCCAGCGCTGGACGACACCGGCATCCTGGCGGGCCTGCGGGTCTCGTCGGGAATGTCCATGCGCTGGCTGGCTCTGCTCGGCAGTGCGGGCCAGCCGCTCCTGTGCGATCCGCAGTGCGACGATGCGGCGCTCGACACGCTGCGCGCCCGCGGCATGGCTCTTAACCAGTCGCCGCCGAACCAGATCGTCCGCTGGCCGGAATCGGTCGACGTCGCGCTGGTAGCACTGCCAAGCGTGTCCGCCGATGGCGAGTATGGCTGGCTGCTGGCGTGCCTGGACGGGCTGGCACCGGCGGACCCGCTGCCGCCTGCGCTGGACGTGCTGCAACGCTCCGCCGGCCTGGCCTGGACGGCCCTGAAGCTCAACAGCGAGCGCGAGGAACTGCGTGTCCGGCACCGTCACCTGCTCGCTGAGCAGCGCACCTTGCGCGATGCGCATGCGGCGGCGGTCGCGCTGATGCTCGAAACGCACGACGAGATTCTGCGCGAGAAGCGGCGTTACATCGACGAACTGGAGATCGAGGTCGAGAAGCGCTCGGCGGCCCTGCGCGACGCCCTCACCAAGGCCGAGGCCGCCAACCGCGCAAAGTCGGAATTCCTGGCCAACATGAGCCACGAAATCCGCACGCCCATGACGGCGATTCTGGGATATGCCGAGAACCTGCTGGACACCGACCTGGACGAAAGCGGCCGGCGCGAGGCCGTCGAAACCATCTTGCGCAACGGGCGCCACCTGGTCGAGATCGTCAACGACATCCTCGATCTATCCAAGATCGAGGCGGGCAAGCTCACCCTGGAACGGATTCGCTGCTCTCCCCGGCAGGTTCTCGACGAGGTCAGCCTCCTGATGCGCGAAGCCGCTCGGCAAAAAGGGTTGGCGTATCAGGTCTCGGTCGCCCCAAATGTCCCCGACGAGATCACAACCGACCCGACCCGTTATCGCCAGGTATTGCTCAATCTGATCGGGAACTCGATCAAGTTCACCCACTCCGGCGCGATCAGCCTGGCCCTGGCGATCGAGCCGCGCGCGATTGCCCACGCGCCCGGCGCCGGGCCGTTCACGCTCGTCTGCGCCGTTCGGGACACCGGCATCGGCATGACCAGCGACCAGGTGCGCAACCTGTTCAAACCCTTCACCCAGGCGGACAGCTCGACTACGCGGCGCTATGGCGGAACCGGTCTGGGACTGACCATCTGCAAGCGGTTGGCGAATATCCTCGGCGGCGATATTTCCGTCCGCAGCACGTACGGCTCCGGCAGCACATTCACCTTTACGATCGACCCGGGGGCAGTGCAGCCGCGTTCGGCCGATTTCTCGACCGGGCCGGCCGGGACTGTGGCCGCTTCGCCGCCGCCGCTGCAATCGACCTCGACAGCCGAACTGGCGGGCACGCTTTCGGGCCGCATTCTGCTGGTCGAAGACGGGGCCGACAATCAACGCCTGATTTCGTATCTGCTGCGCAAGGCCGGGGCGCAAGTCGAACTCGCCGAGAACGGGCTGCTGGGCGTGCAGCGATTCATGGAAGCCCGCGACGCCGGCACGCCATTCGATCTTGTGCTGATGGACATGCAGATGCCGGTGATGGACGGCTACACCGCGACGCGCAAGCTGCGCTCGATCGGCTTCAACGGGCCGATCGTAGCCTTGACCGCTCACGCGATGGCCTGCAACCGCGAGCAGTGCCTGGAGGCTGGCTGCACTGACTTCGCAACCAAGCCGATCGAGCGGCAGCGCCTGATTCAGCTCCTGCGCCAGCATCTGACCGCGGCCATCCCGGTGGCAGCGCCACTCGCGGCCTTGGAGGCGTCGCCCGCACACCGGGCCGCTTCCGGTTAACAAGCCCGCTGTGATCGCTCAGCGTTTCAGCCGGACCAGCCGAGTATCGAATGGATGAGACAGCGCCCCGGGGCGGCTGTGCCAGACGGTCAACGGGCTGCTAGTATATGCAGACGCCATGCGCCCGATCTCGTCGATGCGGCCCCGCTGGATCGCGCCGGCGGTTGGTCTCGGCCTGCTGGCCGGGCTGTTCGCCGGCGTATGCGCGCGCGCCCCGCAAGCCGACGCCGGCCGGACGCCGTTGGACGCGTTTCGCGCGCTGGTCGCGGCCCGCGCTTCGGGCGGCTACCGCGCCGTCGAGCAACACATTCTGGCTGAACGAGCCGAGCCCGTCATTGAAACCCTCAGCGCCGTGGACGAATTTCTGGCTGCCAATGCCCGCCTGTGCGATCACCTGCGCCGCGAGAGCACCCCGGGCGTGGCCGATGCGCTGGACCTGAGCCGGCTGGCCGATTCGCTTGAAGCGTTCAGCCGCTGTGTCGAGCCGATCAGTGCGTCCGTCCGCGGCGCCGAGGCCAGCGTGTCTTTTCAGGTCGGCGGCAACCTGCCGCTCAAGCACGCCCAGTTTCGGCTGGTGGATGGAAGCTGGCGCTACGACCCCGGTGAAGGCTACGACGAGCGGCTGCCGGCGGCGTTTCGCCGCATGACCCGCGGGTTGGAAATCGCCCTGGATGACTTCACTTCGGGGCGCATTCCGCGCCAGACGCTGCGCGACGATCCGCAGCGTGTGCTGGCGGAGGTGCGGCTCCGACTGCTGCCCGGCATCCAGATGCTGCCGCCTCAACTGCGCGACGATTGACCGACGAGGTGCGCACGAGAAACGCGGTTTCGTGTCAGCCGACGGCGTCCTGCCGCTCGAGGTTGCATTCGCCGAGCCGCGATTCGATCCGCTCCGGCAGCGTGGCCAACCAGTCGAGCGTAGCGTCGTCCGAGCGAAGTCGCAGGCGCTCTGCGCAAGGCAGCTCGAACAAATCCAGCGGCCGGTAGGGGGCGTACTCGAGCAGCGCGCAGCAGGCATCCGCGAACTGAAGCATGCCGCGCCAGGTCGCCAGCGGATCGTCGGATGCCGCCTCGCCATGATGGCTGCCGACCAGCTCGGGGAGCGGGTCGGGCAGGTTCCAGGCTTCGGCCAGGCGCAGGCCCAGGTGCTCGTGCCACTGATCGGCAAGCTGCTCAAACAGCGCGCGGGTGACGCCGCGCGCGTGCGTCCGGTGGTAGTCGTGAATCACACGCAGCACAGCGAGCCGACCGAGGTCGTGCAGCAGCCCGGCCAGGTAGGCGTCATCCGCGGAGACGCGGGTTCGTTTGGCCAGCGCTTCCATGATCACGCCGCTCGCCAGGGCGCAGCGCCACAATGATTCGCTGATCTCGCCGGTCAACCCACTACCGGCCACCTTCAGTCCGCGCATCGCGCAGGTCATCAACACGGAACGCATGCCGTTGCGACCTAATCGCGTGATCGCCGTGTCGAGCCGGCGCACCGGGTGCAACGTGCGGTACAGCGGCGAATTGGCCACGCGCAGCACGTCGGCGGTGACAACCGCGTCGCCGCTGAGCGCTTCGGCCAGCCGGGTGAAACTGAGATTCTCGTCGCGGAGCATGCTCAACCCGCGCTGCGCGACGTGCGGCAGCCGCGGCAGCTCGATGCTGGAATCCTCAATGGCGCGCGTCAGATACCGGTGCAGCTCGGGGTCGATCGGCTGCGCGTGCCGAGACAGCCGCGGGCCGTCGGGCTCCGGGTCGCAGCGCGGCGTCCACCAGCCGATTCGCAGCGTGTCTGGGTCGTCGTCGAGCGGCCGTTCGAGCGCCAGGGCCGGGCCGCTGGAGGCATTCCCCGGGAAACGCGCCGCGCAGGGGTCCGGCGCGGCGTCCGCCGTGCTTGGCGCAGCAAATCCGAGCCAACGCGCCAGAGTGGTGAGCCAATGCATGCGTGTTCCGCCCAGGGAGGGAAGCGCCGACCGGCGCACTGCGTCCCACGCGCAGACGACCGGAGACGCCCGTTTGGCGAACGGCGCATCCTCGCTGGTGGGAAGAATTCAATTCGTGAACGGGCCGCGCCAAACGCGGCGGGGAATAGACCGAGAAAAGCGGCCAGCGCGACAACTCGCCGGGGTCGGCGGCAACGTGCCCAGTTTCCAGCTGCGCCGCGGTCCACGGGCTATTCGGACGCCTCGGGCTCGGCTGGCTTGACGCCCGGCTCGGCGTCGCGGATGTACCACTCGAGCTGCAGGAGGTTGTCGCCGGCGAGGCGCGCGATATGCGCCAGGTGATCCATGGAGGCGACTTCCTCGACCTGCTCATTGACGTACCATTGCAGCAGGCCGCGCGTGGCGTAGTCCTTCTCCGCTTCGGCCAGGGCCATCAGCTCATTGATCTGCCGCGTTACCTCGCGCTCGTGGCCGGCGGCGGCCTCGATCGCTGCGACGACGCTGGGATAGTCGGATTTCGGCGCGGGCATGTCCCGCAGGCTGACCGTCCCGCCGACATCCAGCAGGTATCGAACCAGCCGCAGGGCGTGACCGCGCTCCTCCTCCATCTGCTGACGGAAACGCGCCGCGAGGAACTTCAAGCCCTGCTGCTCGAACCGGCACATCATCGCCAGGTACTTGTGCGAAGCCGCAAACTCGTTGGTGACCTGCTCGTTCAGCTTGGCGTTCATTGCACTCGAAATCGACATGCTTCACCTCAAGGGTCGCACTGGCCGGCTAACGGCGGCAGCCGGGGGCCGTTCGCGACCGGACGTTTCGGGGATTGTAGTCGCGTCCAGCGGATGCGGCGCGGTACCGGCGATTGCTGTGACGTTGGCTTCGCCGCACCTCGCGGCTCAACTGGCCGGCTCGGCCCCAACCAGTCTCAGGATGGACCGCACGGCTGCCCGGTGCTGCCGGACGGACACCTACTCAATCGGATCGGTCGCCTCGAATGAATCGAGAAAATCCAGCGCGCGTCGAACCTGGTCCGGCTGCTCGTACACGAAATGCCCCTGACCGGGAACGTAGGCAAACAGCAGCGACGGCAGCGCCGCGCCAGCGTTTTGCGCTGCGACGTAGGCGCTTTCCAGCGCGTGCAGGTTGGATGGCAGATAGATCGGGTCGCCCTCGCCGTGCAGAAAGAGTGTTGGATTGCGGATTCCGGACACGCGTGAGACGACGTCCAGTTCCGCGCAGCCGTGTGTCAGGCAGGCGTCCACACTCCGGCGAAACTGCGCCAATCCGCTGTTGCACGGAAACAGGTCGGTGATGAAGCGGTACAGCGGCGCCAGCTCCACCAACTGATCGGGCTGAGTCAGACCCGAGATCGACACCACCGCCGTCACGTCAGCCGACAGATTCGCGAGGTTTGCGGTCGTCGCGCCAGTGGAGTAGCCGACCAGGTAGACCCGCGGGGTTTCAAGCCACTCCGCGCCGCCGGAGTGGAGCCAGCGCAGGCAGACCAGCGCCTCGTCCAGCTCCCGGCCGCCATAGACTCCGGCCTCGGTCAACACCGGCGACCAGACGCGGTAACCGGCCTGCTCGAAGTTCTGACCGTAGCCGGTGTGGGCGTTGAACGCGGTTTCGCGGCGGGCGCCGTCGTTCAGCGTTCCCGCACCGCAAAGCAGGACCACCAGGCTGCGGCGTGCTCCAACTTCGCGGGAGAGATAGCCGCCGATGGTCTGGTCCGCCTGGCGATCCTGGATCTCCAGCCAGAGCACGGCTTCGTGGTCGACAAGCTGCGCGAGCCGCGCGCCGTCCGTCTCAGCCAGCGTAGTCAGTAGCAGCGGCTCCGGCGGGCCGCAATTGACCGCCGGTATGTAGTTGTCGAGCTGAATGCAGCCGCTGGACGCGATCAAGGCCAACAGCACGGGCGCGGCGCGGGTGCATCGCGTACTCAGTCTCGTCATGACTCGCTTCCGCCAAACAGCCCATGCCAGACCCGCGATCAACGGATGGGGATCGGACGATCTGCCCGACCCGATTCTCGAAGGCACCCCGACCGATGCCCTCAATTCGAGATCGCGTACAGCACAACATTGGCCATCAACCGCCGGGCATCCTCCGGGACCAGCCCCCGACAGCCATGGCACACGTGGCCGTCGACGCCGCAGCCCAATGCGTAGGGACTGTAAACGAGCACGAGCCGCCCATTCCACTCGACACCCCAGAGCTCGGGCAGCGCCAGGTCCGGCTGCTCGCGGCGAAGCGATTCGCTGTACGTCACCCGATCGAGCGCAGCGCCCTGGCTGCCGGCGAAGATCGCGTGATCCGGCGCCAAACGCCGCAGCGGAGCGTCGGGAGACAATCGGGCGACGAGGGCCCGAAAAGCAGCGTCGAACTCGGGTCGCCCGCAGCAGGCTTCGGCGATGAGAAAACCCCCGCGCCGCAGATGTGCCGCAAGCCGATCCTGCTCGGACGCGTCGAGCTCAAACCGGCCGTGCCCGCTCATGTAGAGCACGGCGTGAGTGTGCAGCGCGGGAGAATCCAGCCGGACAGCGGCATATTGAGTCACCACGCGGAGGCCGGCATCGTGGCGCAGGAACTCCGCGAGTCGCACCAGCACCTGCGGGTCGGGCCGCCAGTCGCCATCGTAGACCACCTGCGCGAGCCGCAGAGCGTCGCCCGCCGGTGCGCGCTCCGCCGCGGCGCTGTCCTCGGCGAGCGTGATCACATCCAGGCGTTCGCGCAGTCCGCTGCGGCCGGCGGCGAAGGCGACGATATTGGCACCCAGTTGCAGCGCGGCTTGCGAGAGTTGCGGCACGCGCCCCTGTTCCCACAAGCACGACAGATCGCGCGGGCTGAAGAGAATCGCGGTGCGGCAACCGAATTCCAGCCCCCACAGCCCCGCGGGTGCGAGCGGGAATTCGGCGGCGTAGACCGGGTGGCCGGCGTCCAGCTCGCGCAGCGGATGATCCGGAAACGTGGCGCGCATGGTTTCGAGAAAGCCGTCGCGGAATTCCGCTCGGCCGCAGCAGGCTTCGGCCAGCAGCGTGCCGCCTTGCTCGACATAGCGTCGCAGCTTGTCGCACTGGGCATCGCTCCACTTCGGAAACGTGTGACCCTGCATGTAGAGCAGCGGCGCGGCCAGCCATTCCTCGAGCGGTGCGTCGAAATCGACCACTTGCCAGGCGGTCGGCTCGCCCAGCCTGTCACCTATGAACGCCAGCAGATGCGCCAGATCGTGCCGGTCCGGGTTCCAGCCTTCGTCGTCGGACCAGCGCAGCTTCTGGACCGCGAGCGGCTTGCGACCCTTGGCCAAAAAAAGCACAGCGAAGCTGGTGTCGACGACGCCGTCGCCCCACGAGCCGTCGGCCCGTTGCGTGCGCAGCAGCGCCGCGCAGCCTTCGCGATACCAGTCGTGCTTCCCGAGGTGTTGCCGCCCGGAAAGGATTCCGCAGCGCTCAACCGCGTAGAGCCAGTAATGAACGTAGTTGTTCTCGCGCCCGGGGTTGGCGTCCGGCTCGAAGCGGTGCCCCAGCCACTTCAACCCGTTGAGCATGGCGCGGTTCGTCGCGTAGCGGCCACAGCCCGGCGCGGCCCCCTCGCGAAACCCGCGCTCCAGCGTCTGGCTGGCCGGCGTGCCGAGAATCAGCAGGTTCGCGACGTTCGCCGCGGTCATGCTGCCATAGCTTTCGCCCGTAGCGCGGTAGCTCCAGCCGCCGTCGGGCTGCTGCGTGGCCAGCACGCGCGTTTCAGCGGCCTTCCAGACTTCGCGCGGCACAGGGATGCCGGCGCTGGCGGCGGCGTGCAGCCCCAGCAGGGCAAACTGCGAATTGGAGTGATCGAACGGGGCTTTCTTCTGTTCTGTGTAGCTCCATAGTCCACTGGCGAGTTGGGCGTCCATCAACCAGCGGGCGGCGGCATGAATCGCGGCCCGGTATTCGCCCGCATCGGGCTCGGCCAGCGCCAGGATTTTCAGCGATACAACGTATACATGCCGGTTCGGCAGGTCGGTGATGACGTCGAGCGCGTCCGTCAGGTGCGCGGATGTGGGTGAATCACCCGCCGCCAGCAGCGCCAGGCTCGCCAGACAGGTTGCGCCGCCCGGGTAGCTGGAATCCGCCCAGCTCCCGTTGTCGCGCTGGGCCCGGCGGAGGTAGCCGGCCCCGCGATCCAGCGCCGCTCGGACCCGCTCCGCGGATATTTCCTGGGCCGCCACGCCCGCGCAGCAGCCGGCCGCGAGCAGCCAGCCGAGCAGCGCGGCGCGGCGGCGTACGCCCGCGGAACCGGTGCGATTCGCGGTTAGACGCCGTGTGACCATGCCGGCATGGTAACGGCGCGGCGCGGCGTCAGACGCACGTCTGGCCAAACGAAACCAACAGCATCGACAGGTCGGTGAGATCGACGATCCCGTCGCCGCTGAGATCTCCTTCTTCCGGCGTGGCTCCGGTCTCGCCGAAGTGCACCAGCAGCAGCGACAGGTCGCTCAGGTCTACCTGACCGTCGGCGTTCAGATCACCAACCGGCAGCGAGGGCTCGATCCAGCGCAGGCGGATCGTCGCCGGCTGATACTCGCTCAGCCGATTGCCGGCATTGTCGCCGACGTAGATTTCATAGCGCGCCTCGTACATTCCACAATCGAGCACCGCATACCAGTTGTGCACCATCGTGCCGTTCCAGCGCCAGATGCTCGAACTGCCGGCGGTCGTGAAGATCGGGGCGAAATCGCCCTGCTGATACGTGCTCAGGCCGGGCGTCTGCTCGAGCAGCTCGACCCAGACGCCGCTGTTCGGCGGCAGGTTAAAGAACCCGCTGGCCAGCCAGCCGTACTGCCCGTTATACGCAGTGTCGTTGAGCACCTCTGCGGGCGGGCCGTACGTCTCGTCATAGCGTTGAAGCACGAGCACTTCGTTCGGATCACCCTCCAGCGTAGCGAGCAGCGCCATGCCCTGCTGTGAGACCAGGATGTGTTTCATTGGTCCGCCCAGGTGCGGCGTATCGCCGAGCGCCACAACCGGTCCACTCACCATCAGCAGTGTCAACGTGAGCCGAGTTACGTACATGATCGATTGCCTCCGGGGAGAAAACCCGGCGGCGCGGCCCCCCCTGACGCGCACCGCCGGGAATCACGTCGCTTCAGCGCCGCGGCCGCAGCAGCAGCGCCGCTCCAAACAGCAGTGCCGTCGCAGGCTCGGGGACGTAGCTCCAGTGCAACGTTACGGTGTCATCCATGTAGTCGCCCAGCGGTGTGCCGCTGAGGTCCCCCAGGTACACGCGATAGGTTGCGTCGTATTCGCCGAACTGTGATGCGGCGTACCAGTTGTGCACCATCGTGCCAGTCCAGCGCCAACGCGGGCTGCTGCCGGCGGTCGTGAACAGCGGCGAATAGGTGTGGGTTTGCTTCATTGAGCGCATCCCACCTTCGTACGTTTCGAGCCCGGGCGTCTGATCGACCAGCTCGACCCAGAGCGCCTCGTCCGGGTTCAGGCTGATGAAGCCGTCGGCCAGCCAGCCATACTGATCGTTGTAGCCCTTGGCATCGAGCACGTCGGCGGGCGGAAAATGCTGTTCGCCGAAGTTGCGCAACGGCGGGGGCTCGGGCAGACTGTCCGTGTGCACGTGCACCATCTTCATGTCGCGATCCAGCGCGACCATCACGTGCAACATCTCGCCTTCGGTGCGCGGCCAGACCAGATCGGCGCCGGCATGCAACGGCAGCGCCACGGCCAGCAGGACCAGGGTAGCCATCAAACGTCGCATCTTTCTTTCTCCTTATGGTTGCCGGACCGCCGATCGCCTTGGGTCGAAGCTCCGGGACGGAATCCCGGTGAATCGTGCGCCGCGCGGCTCGCGGCCGATCCGCGCCCGGCGGGTCTATTGCGCCGTCGCCGGGTTCCAGTCGTCGATTTCCCGTTCGGAATCAAACGTCTCATCAAAGCGGCGGGTTTCCGCGTGGCCGTCGACAAAACCGTACGCGGACCGCGGTTGGTGACGCTCGCGGTCCACCTCCGGTGGAGCGTCGTACTGCGACCAGAAGTGCGCCATCACATGATCGGTCATCTGTTCGTCGCTGGTGTCCAGCTCGGCGAACAGGATGCTGGCCGCCGGCCGCGGCACGCGCGTGCGCACGCGCCACGCAGCCGCGGGCACGTTCGGACCGGCCAGCTCGCTGGGCTCCAGCTCGTAATACACGTTGTATCCGTAGCTGAAGACTGGCAGCTTCTGGCCGTACCAGTCGATCGGGCTGCGGCGCTCGTCGAAGGGACAGTGAAACTCGTTGTTCAGCGTGTCCCACCAGCGCTGCCCGCCGAACTGTGCCGACGTGCCGGTGATCATGCGGAAATACGCGTACGCCCAGGGTTCGCCGTTGACGAAGCCAAACCCGGCCGAATGCTGACTGCGCGGCATTCGATCGGCGTTCTGATCGGCGAAAGCGTGTGTCAGTTGTCCGATCTCGCGCAGGTGCGCCAGGCAGACCGAACGCCGCGCCTGGGCCCGCGCTCCGCGCAACGCCGGCAGCAGCAACCCAACCAGCAGCGCCACGATCGCCACAACCACCAGCAACTCGACCAGCGTGAACGCCGAGCCGTGGGAACGGCGAGTTCTGCGTTCCATACAGGCGACCTCCGCCGGTGGCGCGCAAGAACCGCCAACGCGCGGCCGCGGGTGCACCATCGGCGCAGCAAGCCAACCCGTCGCTAAAGCAACTCAACAGCGGTGGAATACGCGGTTCAGACAGAACGAGCGGATCGTCTCGGCGGCGGCGGAGGAATGTCACGCGCGGGAGCCGGCGGCGGTCGCTGAGCTTCCAGCCGCAGCCATGTCGTTGCGGGGGCTGCGACCAGCACACATGCTGGAGCTACGCGCGGCAGGGCCAGCGGGAAGGTCGCCGCGCCCCAGCTTTCATGGCCGCGGCACTTGAGCGATTGAAACGCCACGGCCGCGGGGATTGTGCCGTCCGTCGGGCCTACAGTGACGGATGCCGGCGCGCTGCGCTTCGCACGGGCGTCACCGCCGCGGCTCTCGCGCTGCGCGACCTTGGCACAGCAGCGGCGCGACGGGGTCTCACCCGATACGGTCGCCGACGGCACGTCCACCGAAATGGGCGGGGAAACGCCCGCGCGCTCGGCCCAGGCGCGGCGCTGCGCTTCGGTCAGGCAGCAGCAAGCCGTCCAGCATTGCTGCGCGCTGCGGCAGCCACAGGCATGATGTTCGCAGGGGTAGCGCTCGGCAACATTCCGGGGTTTCGCCGGCGGCGCGGGAACACCCAGCATCGCCAGCAGATACGAACTCAGCAGGATGCATGCAGCCCATTGCCGCATGGCGCCGCGTGTCACCTCAACATGCAGGGTTGATCAGCGTAACTTGCGATCTCGCCGCGTGCAAGATTGTGGGCGCGCTTCTCGGGTCGCGGCGGGCGGGGCGACCGGCCAGGGCACGGGGGCCGTCATGCCTTCCGGCTGGATTCGAGCCCACGGTCTGCGATAATGTCACCTGGGTTGGGTCGCCACGGTTGGCGATCTTCCGGCCGAAATGTGTCGAGCGGCAGGGTGGAACCATGCTGTACGTCACGCTTACCTTCTGGCTGCTGGTTGCTGTCTTCAGCGCCTGGGGCGTTCATTCGCTCTGGAGCCGGCTCATCAAGCCGCGGGCGGTGAATGCGGCGCTGCTTCCGGGGACGCTGATTGCTCAGCTTGGGCATGTGCTGGGACTGCTGGTCACCGGCAACGCCGTTACAAACACGTCGCTCATGAGCGAGGGCGAAAAAGGTGAACCGCAGGCCGATGCGCCGCAGTCCCCCAAGATCCCAATCATCGGATCGATCCTGATCGGCCTGCTGCCGCTGGTGGCGTGGGGGGGGGGGGG
>CAYOHG010000014.1:0-2669 GCA_964403685.1 uncultured Planctomycetales bacterium | reverse complement strand
GTCTATATATCGCCGCGCAGTACTGGGGCGGCGGCATCCTGCCCCAGCTTGCGACTGAGGGCTCGCTCTCGCTGCCGCAGACACTGCCTACCTCGCTGGCGGGCGTCTGGGAGCTGCTGCGCGCCAGTATCACGCTGGGCGAGGGAATGCTGGCGGCGATTGTCGCCGCCGACTGGCCCAATTGGACGACCATCCTGTTTCTGTACCTGTCCATCTGCCTGACGGTGCGGATGATGCCGTTCGAGGGCAACCGCCGGGGGGCTCTGGGCGCGATCCTGCTGGCCGGCGGCGTGACCTGGGCAGCCGCGACGTTCGCGCCCGGCGTGGAAGGATTCGTTCTCGGCGCGTGGACGGTGCTCAGCTATGCGGTCGCGATGCTGCTGCTGCTCCTGCTGCTTTCGCTGACCGTGACCGGCGCGGCGGGGCTGATTCGCATCCTGGCGAAGAACGAATAGCCGCGAGTATGGGGAACGGAAAAAAGGCACGGGGGAACAGGGAACAGGAAGGAGGTCGGAGATCGGCGCTCTGTTCGCCGAGCGCGTTTCAGCTCCGCGCTGCACCTCCTCGCGCCGAACGTCCGCCGCCCCTCGACCCCGCTCTTTTCACCTACGCTTGAACTGCCGCTCCAGGTCCGCCAGTGTCAGATGCAACGTGGTGGGTCGGCCGTGCGGGCAGTGGCTGCTACGCTCGGCGAGTTTCCGCCGGGCCAGCAGGGCCGCGATTTCGTCGTCCGTCAGCGGGTCGCCAGCTTTTACCGCGGCCTTGCAGGCCATCATGTCCAGCAGCTTGTGCAGCAGCGTGTCGGGCTGTGGCCGACTGCCGCGCTCGCTGAGCAGGTCGAGCAGGTCGATGACGAAACGTTGCCGGTCGGCGCGCTCCAGCAGCGCCGGGAAGGCGTGCAGGGTGACGTTTTGCGGACCGCTGGGCGTCAGCTCCAGCCCGAGCCGTGCCAGCGTTTCGGCGTGCGTCTCCAGCGATTCGAGCCGGTCCGCCGGCACGCGAACCGTCTCGGGCAGCAGCAGCCGCTGTGACTCGAGCGCGCGCTGCGCGATGCGGCTGCGCAGCTCCTCGTAGAGAATGCGTTCGTGCAGCGCATGCTGGTCGATGAGCATCAACCCGTCTAACGTCTCGACCACGAGATAGGTGTTGTGGATCTGAACGGCGCGCGGGCAGGGCGCGAAGGCCTCATCGGCCGCGACGCCGGTATCGACTTGCGGCGCACGCGCCGGCTCGGCGAAGACGCCACGAGGGTCGTCGATCGTGGTTGGTCCGGCGGCGGAAACGGCGGGTACCGCGGCGCCAGGCCGTGGTGTCGCGACGGGCAGCGCAGCCGTTGAGGCGGCGGGCGCGAAAGCCGGCGGCGCGCGCAGCGCCGGCGGCTCGTCGTGACGGCGGGTGAAGAAATCCACCAGCGCCTGGCGCACGTGCGAGCGATGCGACTCCTCGGCCGCCTGCCGCGTGCTGAGGCTGTGATCGAGGTTGGTCCGCAGGAACTTGTCGCGCAGCGCCGCCAGCACCTGGGCGTGAATGTAGTTGGAATCGCGCCAGCGCACCTCGATCTTGGTGGGGTGCACGTTGACATCGACGCGATCAGGCGCGACCTGGAGAAACAGAAACGCGACCGGATAACGGTGCGGGTCGATCAGGCTGCGGTAAGCCTCCTTGATCGAGTGCGAAACGAAGCGATCCCGCACGTAGCGCCCATTCACGAACACGTATTCCCACTTGTTGGCGCCGCGGCTCTCGGCCGGCGGCGCAACCCAGCCCTCCACCAGCACGTCATCGCCCTCGCGGCGGATCGGCAGCAGCACCTCGGACAGCTCGGCGCCGTAGAAATCTCCGATCCGCCGGCGAACGTCGTCGGTCGCGGGCAGCTCGTGCAGCACGCGGTTCTGGTGCCGCAGGCTGAAGGCCACCGCGGGCTGCGGCAACGCCAGCCGCGCGAGCTGCTCGGTGACGTGTCCCACCTCGGTAGTGTTGGATTTGAGGAACTTCCGCCGGGCCGGCACGCAATAGAACAGATCGCGCACCTCAATCAGCGTGCCGGGGGCGGCGGAGACGGCGCGGCCGATGGCGCTCGATCGGGGGCTGCGGCTCCACCTCCTTGCGCCCCGGCCCGGCCTGCGCGTCTGTTGCGATCGCCACCGCGTCCAGCAGGTGATCGGCAACCTGCTCGGCAACGCCCTCCGCGTCACCCCCTCCGGCGGCGAGGTCACCCTGTCCGCGGTGGCAGACGGCGGCCAGGTCTGCTTCCGGGGGGCGGACACCGGCCCCGGCGTACCCGCAGAGCAGCGGGACCGGCTCTTCGTCCGCTACGTCCGCGGCCAGGGGGCGCAGGGAAAGGGCACCGGCCTTGGCCTCTTTATCAGCCGCGGCATCGTCGCCGCCCACGGCGGCCGCATCTGGGTCGAGGACCGGCAGGGCGGCGGGGCGGTGTTCGCCTTCTCCCTGCCGCTTACCGTACCACCTTCAGCGACACCTTGAGCGCCTTGCCCTTGGCCGCCTTCTCCTTGAGGCCCGGGTAGGGGAAGGCGGCGGGGCGGAAGCCCACGGCGCTGATCTCGCACTGCCCGTCCTGCCCGTGCAGGGTGATCGTGCACGACGGCTTGCACTGCTGGTCGATGCCGTCGGACTCGCACTTCACGGTCATGACCTTGGGGTGCGAGGCC
>CAYOHG010000013.1:0-16484 GCA_964403685.1 uncultured Planctomycetales bacterium | reverse complement strand
GGAAGGGCGTCGCGGTCAGGCCGATGACGCGCATCAGCGGGTGCGTCTGCTTCAGTTCGGCCAGGAACTGCCGGTACATCCCTTCACGCCGCGCCGGCACCAGCGCCAGATGCAGTTCGTGGACGGCCGGCCCGGGGCGATCTTGGTTGCCTCGGTCAGCGTGATATAGTCGTCAGTTACAGTCGCTTGCTCGTGCATCGGAACCTCCTCAGGCGTGCGTGCCTTGCGTCCGATGCACGGGGTTCTAAGGCGTGTTTTCGCGCGGTAACTCCGTAACTCCAGTTACCGCGCCACATAGGCGGAAAACGGGGCTCAACGTCGTTCCACAGCAGCACTTACGGCCATGTGAAAACTTCAAAGAAAAGCGCCGAGCTACCATCTCGGTAACTCGGCGCGCCGTCCACATTTTCCTTTGAAACGCGGGCCTATCCGATCTTTCGCATGATCTCGATCACCTTGGCCCGATCGCGCTCAGCGTACACGGCGTCCGTAACCATCGCGCTGGCGTGGCCAAGTGCGAGCTGAGCAGCCTCCAGACCAAACTCACGTCGCAGCAGTGTGGCGGCGTTGTGGCGGAGCTGGTGCGGGTGCCAGCGGTGGGCTTTTCGCCACGCGCTGAGCTGGGACTTCTGCTTCGGAGTCAGACGGGCCCGCCATTCCGCCATCGTCTCGTCGTCGCGTTTGGCGAGCGGCGCGGGCGGCGGAAACGCCCGGTCGCACGCGGTCTGGATCGAGCGGTAGTACGTCGGCGTCGTGTAGTGGTTGCCGGGCTTCTTCTTCGGGTCGGGGCGCCGGTTGGTTCCCGGCCGGTTTCCGCACGACAGCGGCGTCTTGCGCGCTGCGTGGATCGCCGCGAGCCGCGCCGCCTCCGCCTCAGCGGGACTGAACAGGTACGCCGCCGTGGGCCGATCCGTCAGGAACGGCCGCAACGCCTCCTGCGCCCGCGGCCCGAAGTAGATGGTCCGCTCGCGTTCGCGATGCATGTTCTTGTGTCGACCAGGGCGATAGGTCCAGACGCCGGCCTCGGCGTCCATCTCTATGTCGCACGCCCGCAACCCGAGCAGCTCGCCAGCCCGAGCACCGCTGTAGAGTTGGAGTTCGACGAGCGCGCGGACCGGACGGTTCAGGTGCGGCAGTGTCGCGTCGAGTACGCCATCGTCAACCGGGCCGACCTTGGCGTGCTCGCAGGCCTGCGTGCGGCCGCGCTTCAGGGGTTCGAGTGTACACAGTGCCTGGTGGACCGAGGCGGGCCCGCGCTCGTGCGCCACCGCGTACTTGAAGATGCGTCGGACGCGTTGTACCTGCTGGTTGATGTACTTCCGCGACCAGGGCTTTCGCGGCGGATCGCTCGTCGCGTCGCCGCGGATCATCTCCTCGCGCAGCATGCGCAGCTTCTTTGGGCCGAACTGCGCAGCCGGCAGCCGCCCGTAGTACTTCCGTATCAGGTTGATGACGACCAGGAATGAGCGCAGTTCGCCGCGGTCGTACGACTGGCTCGCCCAGCGATAGAACTCACGGGCCAGGACGACGAGCTTCACCCCGTCGCCGTTGTTGGACGGCGCGTCGAAACGCGTCGACGGCAGTCGCCGCCCGCGCGTCTCCCACTCGGCGATCACCCGGTGATAGCGTTCGCGGCTCTCGGCTGACCCGTACTCGCCGAGCCAGTAATCGCGGCGGCGTTTCGTGGCGGAGTCGGTGAGCGTGACAAGCGCCTGGCTCCGGCCAGGCCGCTTGCGATACGACGGCGTCTTCGGCATTGTGCGACCTCCGCGTTGCGGAGCGCGGTCACTGACCGCGCTCTTTTCCGCCTCGGACCGCACTGCCGAACGTCGGCAGGTCCCCGTAAACCGCGGGGTCGGCTAGGTTTATTGCAACAGCCACCGGCGGGACTCGAACCCGCAACCTGCGGTTTACAAAGCGCGATCTCAAAACGGCTGAGGCCGTATCTGACGCTACCAACGCGGGTTGCGGATTGTAGGGCATTTGCGAGTTTGGATGGCGTTAGCCGGCTTTGTACCACCCAGCGCGACCAAAACCGCGCGTGACCGCGCTCGCCAAAACGGGATAAGGTCGCGCGGGAAAGTCTGCGACCTTTGGCCGTTGCGAAGTTCGTCGAATTACGAAGGTTGGCTGGCTGGCCCGCCTACAGATTCGAATCTCGTTCGCGACGCCTCCAGTTTGTCCGCTAGTTCTTTCGACGCGTCCTCACTTACCCAAGTCTGATACAGCTCAACCAGGGCGCGAAGCGCCGCCCGATAATTCCCGCGCTGTTCTGGGATTCCCTCAAATGTCGCTGCTGCCGCCGAGAGCAAGGCTTCCGCATCACGGAAGCGCTGCTGGTTCGTAGCGACTTTTCCTCGATAGAGTTGAACGAGCGCAACCCGCGCGGCCTGCGGCGGCGGCATCGCCTCGAACCGTGCCTGACAGTCGGAGAGCACCTGCTCGGCCTCATCCAGACGTCCCCGCATGAGAAGTAGGCGACCGAGATCCGCGAAAGGCCGAACCACTTCGAGGTGAAGGCGATCCAGGTTTTCGCGCGCTTTGAGAGTTTCGCGCAGAAGTGGCTCGGCCTCATCGAGTCGGCCAACCTGCATCAGCACCAAAGCGTAGTTGTACGTGGCGGCAATTGCTCGGTGGTCGCTGGCGCCCAGCAGTTCGATCACGAAGTTCCGCCCTCGCCCGTATTCCTCGGCAGCCCGCGCCCAGTCATTCTGCGATGCGAAAGAGGCCGCGCGCTTGAAATCGAAATCCACGAGGTCCGCAAGCTTATCCCATTTCCAAAGTAGGTCGGTAACTTCTTGATTCTTGATTTCGAGTTCAGAATTCTGCCTTTCCAGCTCGAGGCTCATCGATCGGTATCGGGCTGCCAGCATGGAGACCCCCGGCATCGTCAAGGCCAATGCGATGATCGCAGCCGCCAGGATCTTATGTCTTTTGGCAAAACGGACTAATTGGTAAATCACGCTTTGTTGGCGTACGGAAATTGGTTCTCCTACCAAATACCGCCGCAGGTCGGCTGATAGCTCCGCGGCTGAGCCGTAGCGATCATCGCGTTTTTGAGCGATGGCGGTGTTCAGGATGCTTAGTACGTCGCGGTTGAGATGCGGGTTCAGCGATTCCGGCGTTCGCGCCGGTTTCTCACAGATCCTTCGGATTGCCGCCGGCAAGGAGAGTCCAGACAGGTTGTGCGGGAGGGCACCGGTCATCAGCTCGTATAGAATCACCCCGAGCGCGTATACATCAGAGCGTACGTCGACGCCGGCAACATAGCCGGCGGCTTGCTCGGGCGACATGTAGGCCAGCGTCCCCAGGAGAACGCGCTCACCCGTGAGCGTGGTGACGGCCGCGGAATCCGGTTCGAGAATTCGGGCAAGCCCGAAATCCAGAATCTTTGGGACACCGTTTGCTGTCACGCGGATGTTGGCCGGTTTGAGATCACGATGGATCACGAGGCGCTGATGCGCATGGTTGACGGCTTCCGCGATTGAAGCCATCAGCGCCAGGCGATCTCGAAGTGGAATCTGGTTGCGGTCGACGTAGTCGCGCAGCGAGGGCCCATCCACGTACTCCATGACCAAGTACGGCACGCCGCTGTCGGACTCCGCGCGGCCGGCGTCCAGCACCCGGGCAATACCCGGGTGGTCGAGCCTGCCGAGGGCGCGCCATTCCTGCTCAAATCTCTTGGCCAAGCTCTCCGACGGCGGCCCTCCGTAGGAGCGAATCAGCTTGACCGCGACAACTTGCCCAGTCGATAGCTGGCGTGCGCGGTAAACGATGCCCATGCCCCCCTGGCCGATCTGTTGCAGAATCTCGTAGCCGCGGATGCGCACTGTGACGCCTGCGCTCCCGTTTGGGTGTGGTTCGATCGGGGCGGCACGCTCAGCCTCCGCGTTGCGCAGCAGCTCACAGACCGCATCGTAGACTGCTGGTCGATCTTGAGCCGCGCGCGCCACGAGGTCGAATCGCTGATCGGCCGGACACGCCAGCGCTTCCGAGAAGAGCCGTTCGATCTCGCGATGTTCGTCGTTCATTGTGCGCTGAGCCGTCCGTGCAACCACGCCCGACAGTACGCCCAGTCCTTCTCGACCGTCGACGGCGAGACGCCGAGCGCCTCGGCGACCTCCTCCATCGACAACCCGCCGAAGAACCGGAGCTCGACGAGACGCCACTTTCGCCGATCCAGCGCGCGCAGGGCGTTTAGCGCCTCGTGAAGGTCGATAAAGTCGAAGGTTCGCTCTCGTGGCGAGCACACGTCCCGGCCGGGGTCGAAGTGCACGCGCGCCCGATCTCCGCCCCGTTTTTGAGCGCGTTCTCGGCGTGCCCGATCAATCAGCCGGCGTCGCAGTTTCCAGGAGACGAGCGCCAGCAAGCGCCCGGGCTCGCGCGGCTCGGTCACGTTGGGCGTTAGATTGCCCAGGACGCTGTTGAGCAAGTCGGTCGGTTCCACCGACGCGCCGTCACGACGTACCGCAGCATGAGCCAGCCGGCGAAGGTTCCCGTATTGCTGGCTGATCAGCCGATCCCATTCCAGGTTGCCGAACTGTCGCGACGCGGGCTGTCCGTCCATTGCGCGGAACCTTCGGGAGCGGATAATCTTTACGGCCGGTTCGAGTATTCTGCGCCTATCTTAGCGTCGGTCAACAACGGCGATACCGTGCGGAGCGCGTGGCGCGCGCCGCAGCCGAAACGAAGCGAGACTGTAACTCATTATGGCCGTGCTGCTTATGGCCCTCCCCACCGAACCGCGGCTGCCTGGCGCCCCAGGCTGCGCGAGTGCGCGGCGAGCCTTTAAGCCAGCGACGCGTGTGGGCGGCCGCCGCAGGACCGGCCAACCGGAGTGAGTGGTGAGTGTCTCGCTGCTAAGCAGTTCCGCGTAGGCTAAGCGCAACCCCGAATAAGGAGCCTGCCATGAACTTCGACGAATACTGGGAGCAGCAACGCCGTCGTGAGCAGGAAGAACAGCGGCGCCGAGAAGAGGAGTAGCGCCAGCGCGAGGCGTACGAGCGCCAGCAGGCGGAGTATCGCCGCCAGCAGGAAGAGCAGCAGCGTCGCTCGGAGGAAGAGCGCCGCCGTCAGGAGGAGTACCAGCGCGCCGGCGGAGCTTCGCAGCAACAGCGCGGTTATTAATAGTAGCCGCGCATCCGCTTCGACTGGTTTGCTCTCAGGAGAATCGGGCCTTGGGAAGGATGAAGTGATGAATACCAGTTATTGGCGCATGCGCGACATCGCAGCCATCGCCGTTTACGTTTTGTTCTCCTTAGGCGGCTGTCCCTCTGAGAACCCTCCCAACCCTGAGGATTCCCATGGCGAGGACAACACGAGAAGCCGGCCTTCGACGGTTGGACGCGTAGAGCGCATCAGCGTAAACAACGCGGGGGTTGAGGCGAACGAGGATAGCTGGGGCGCGTCGATCTCGGCGGACGGGCGTTACGTCGCCTTCGTATCACAAGCGACCAACCTTGACTCCCGTGACGTTGACTCGTGTACCGACATATACCTCCACGACCGGGTCAATCATACAACCACCTTGGTCAGCGTCGACTCAGCGGGCGCTAAACCCGGTGACTGCGGCAGTTCGGATTACCCTGCTATTCGCGGCGTGCGCGACCAGTTTATTTACTTCCTAAGCAACAACCCTGCACTTGATTCCGACGCCACCCAGTCATTCGACTACCGTCTTTATGTCCATGATCGCGAGACGGGGCAAACAAGGCTTGTCGACCCTCGTTTGACTATAAACAAGTCGAGCGGCAATGACTACACCGTCTCGCCCGACGGAGCCTTTGTTCTTTACAGCTCGCCGTACGGCGATAGCGGCTTCGGACCGGCTGGTGTTTACAGATTGGACAGCGCTGGCGCGGTGGTGCCGATAAGCGTGAACCTGGCCGGGGAGACAGTCCCCGGCTTTCTCCCAGCCCTTTCAGCCGATGGCCGCTTCGTCGCGTTTTCCAGCTATGGGGCTGAGATCGTGCCGAATGACACGAATAATCGCGCAGACATCTTCATTCGCGATATGGTTTCAGGAGTGACGGCGCGCGTTAGCGTTGATGAAGATGGGGTGCAGCTTGCAGGCGGCGCAATGGAGTTTGGCCTATCGCCGAACGGTCAGTCGGTCGTTTTCGTGGACGCATTTCTAAGACTCCGGCGGTTCGATCTGCTCACCGGGCGGTCATCTCTGGTTTTTACTCAGGACGATACTTACGTCGGACCTGTGAGCCTTGCGCCAACCTTGTACAGCAGCGAGATTTTTGTGGCGGCTGATGGACGTGCGGCCTTGATCGGCCCCGCGCTGCTCCTTCTCAATCCCTTGACCAACAGCTTGACAGCGCTCTCCGCTATTGGTGCCGAGCCCGCGGACGCCTGGATTCAGCCTGCAAACTACGGTGGCGGTGGATTCGGGCAGGGTATCATTATACGTCGGTTTTCTTCAACACATGATTTGTCTGCAATCGCCTTCCAGAACCTTGGAAATCAGTACGTGGAAGGCGACACAAATAATAGCGTGGATATTCTTGTCTGGACGGCAACGCCCTGACGCAACCCCGCGCGTGCCGAGTCTTATGGTCGAGTAAGCAGACGGTGGAATGACAAAAGGAGGACCTCAATGCGACGATCCTTGTCGCTGATGACGTTCACATGCGCGTGCTTTGTGGCAAGCTTCGGCGGTTGTCCCGCTGAGCCCGCGGCGGAATCGGCAGACAACCGCAACACGCCCGGTCTCATCGTGAATAGCGCGTCACCGATCGCGGCTGCCGGCGGCGAGCAAGTTGTCTATAGCGGCGACAAGGTGTGGCTCGACGCTACACAGTCGCGTGAACCGGATAACAACGTGCTCGTCTACGCATGGAGTCAGACGGATGGCCCAGTTGTCGAGCTGCGCGGACAGGACTCCGAGGCGCCGACCTTCACGGCACCGGCCGTGTCCGCCGAATCTGTGCTGGCATTCGACCTGGTTGTTAACGACGGTCTATTCCAATCGACTGCGACAACGCGCGTGATCGTCATCCCGGCGCCCATCGCAACGTCCGACAGCGTGCGGGTCGTCGGAACGTGGACGAACTCCAGCGACCACTGGGGCAACGGCGGCCTGGCGTGGCTATTGCCAAATGGCGGGGAAGGGCCGGGCACGGGAACCGGCACCAACTACAACGGCACGATGACCTCCACCGCGGCCGCCTCCGCGGTGGCCGACGGGCTGCACTGGCTCGGGGCGTTATATCAGTGGCTGGGCGGGACGCATCACGTCATCACGTACGATGTGGATTTTCTGGGCTACCGCTTCCTAACCGAACAGGTCATTGTGGCGGAGATCTCGCGACACGTAATCCTCGATGTCAAGGACGGCGCTGCCCGCGTCGCCTTCAACGGCTGGCTGCCCTCCAGCGAGCGCGACTCAGGCTTCCCAACCGGCTATCACGCCGTCGAGATTCAGGGCGCGTGGCGCGATGTGACGAACTTCGGAAGCGGCGTGGACATCAATCTGCAGCTTCCCGACGGGACTTGGGTGGAAAAGTTCAGCACCGGCACGCCCCCGCCGCAGGGGTTCACAAGGATCGTGCTCGACGAGGAGAATGTTCAATCCGGGGACTATCGGCTGATGTTTTTCGTTGGGACAAGCGAGCAATCCCAGGTGACTTACATTATCAAGTTCCTCAACGTCCGGTTCCGATTTGATGGACCGATGATCGGGACCAACGTGCATGAGGTGCTCATCAACCTCGATGAGGACGGAATCGCGCGCATCGTGTCGACCGATTGGGAATAGGGCCGCCTGAACAACCTTGAACTGTTGTATTGAGTTTGTGTCCTTGTGTGTTGTGCTCACTGCGAGGGTGATTGGGGCTGCGGGGGCGTCTGGCCGGGCTGTTGCTTTGCTCGTTTGGTCGCATCCGAGCCTCCCGCGGCGGCAGGCGTACGCCATCCTGGCGCAGCAGACCTCGGACCACGTGGCACAGCTTGGCCCGCGCGGAGACGAGCTGCCGCCGCGCCACCAGCAGGCCGCGCAGCGCGCGAATGTCCTTGCCGGGCATATGCACGGGATGCGGCAACGCATTCAGCCGTAGCAACTCGCACAGGATCTTGGCGTCGATCTTGTCGGTCTTCTTGCGGCTTTCCGCGATCAGCTTCACCTTCGTCGGGTTCACCACCGTCACCTGGGCGCCGATCTCCATCAGCCAATCGTGAATCCACGCCGTCTGGTTCCCGGCTTCAATCGCCACCGCCAACCCGCCGGCCAGGTACGGCCGCAGCCGCCGCGGCCTGCACGATCCTGTCCGTGCTGGAGGGGGG
This sequence comes from uncultured Planctomycetales bacterium, assembly GCA_964403685.1. Lineage (GTDB taxonomy): Bacteria > Planctomycetota > Phycisphaerae > UBA1845 > Fen-1342 > CAYOHG01. The sequence goes on along the minus strand of CAYOHG010000013.1, from coordinate 8,195 downwards.
CCATGATGACCAGCCGGGCCTTTGGCGACGACCGGCCCATGCGCGAGTCCGTCCAGTGGTTGCTCGGCCAGCTCGTGCCGCCGTGAGTACTTTTTTTGCCACGCGTAACTAGCTATCGATAGGTAGCATCCCAAATGCGTGCGGCGATTGGCCGCGTTGGCAAAGGAGAAGCCGATGAGTCGCATCCAACCGCTGGTTCCCGAAACCGTCACCGGCCGCGCCCACGAACTGCTTGACGCCGTCCGCGGCAAGCTGGGCATGGTGCCCAACATGCTGCGAACGATGGCCCACGCGCCGGCGGTGCTCGAGGCCTATCTCAACTTCTCCGCCGCCCTCGACAAGGGCCTGCTCAGCGCCAAGACGCGCGAGGCGATTGCCTTGGCGGTCGCGCAGGCCAACCACTGCCAGTACTGCGTCAGCGCGCACACGCTCCTCGGCCAGAAGTCCGGGCTGAAGGACGCCGACGTGGCAGCCGCCCGTGCCGGCCAGGCCAGCGACTCCAGAACCGCCGCCGTGCTTCGTCTGGCACTCGCCGTCAACAGCAAGCAGGGCAAGGTCGCCGACGCCGACCTGGCGGCGGCCCGCTCAGCCGGGCTGAGCGATGCCGAGATCGCCGAAGTCGTCGGCGTCGTGTCGCTCAACCTCTTCACCAACTACTTCAACCTCGTGACCGATCCGCAGGTTGATTTTCCGGTCGTCGAGCTTTGATCGCCGACGAACGCTCGGCGGATTGATGCGTGTCCGGCGCTACAAGCGCCGGATACTCGTTGGCTCGATTCGCAGCACCGCCAGATCATCACGCATTTCAAGCGCGCCCGTGATTTCGACCGCATCGGCGACGAACGGCAGCACCAACTCGTGCAGCATGCGGCCTTCGAGGGCGTGTCCAGCGGGATCGGCCAGCAGAAAGTAGCTGCGCTTGCCCGCGGTATCGACCGTCACAAACATCGGCGGGATGCCGCCGGCGATGCACAGCGCGGCGCACTCCTTGTGCGTCTTTCCCTCGCCGGGCTTCATTGCGCCCGAGTAGCACTTCGGGTCGATAATCTCGCAGCGAAGCATGACGCGGCCGAGCGATGCACCCGTCGGACTCGCGGCCGATTCCGCCAGGCGAGCACCGTCCTCGGCCGGCAGCGAACCATCCGGCGTGAGCGCCTCGCCGTCGGCAAGCTCCAGCAGCCGCCGGCCGTCACGCTTCAGGATGGTGCCGCTAACTCTCGCGATACGTCCGTCCAGCGCGGCCACGCGCTCGCCGCCGCCGTGCTTCCCCGCGGACACCAGCAAGATGGTTTCGACGGGCCTGCCGGGTCGGTCCGAGAGCACGCGAATGAGTGGGTATGGCGTCGCGGAAATCCGGCCGACCAGGGTCTGCGCATCATCGTGCCCGATGCCGTCGCCGGGGTCGTTCTGCGCGCCGGATACGTACCACGCGAGCGCCAGCGCGGCCACCATAGCACTCGGCACGCACCAGCGCAGAAAGCCAGCCAGCCGTCGCGGCATCTTCAGATACCCGACGTAGAAATCGCCGTTGGAAAGCATCTCGGTGCCGTCGGCCCCAACCTTCGGCGCGGGTGGAGTTTCAGTCACTTACGATTCCTCCTCGATGCGAGCGCAGAGCCAAGGCCTGGGGTGGCTGTGCTCGATGGTTTGAGCCAATCACGGTTCCCTCTCGATGCGAGTTGGCTCGACCGCCGTTCCGGGCGGAAGTGCCGCCGGATCCACTTCGATCCGGCGACTGACGAGACGCACGCGATACGTTGCCACTTTCTCGGTGAACGGCGGCGGCGATTGGCCGTCGGTGGGGCGATACTGCCAGCCGTGCCATGGACAGGTGATGCACCCGTCGATGATCTTGCCCTCGCCCAGCGGGCCGCCCTGGTGGGCGCACACGTTGGTCGTGGCCGAGATGCCGCCGTTGTGGCGGAACACGGCGATGCGTTCGCCGTCGCCGACGGTAACGGTGCTGCCCCGGCTGTCGGCGATGTCATCGACGCTGCCGACATCGACCCATGCTTGTCCCGGCGCAGCCATTCGCGCCGTTCCGCGTTCATCCTTTCGGCGCTCACGCATTCCCGCGATCAGGTGCAGGCTGGCGACGACGACCACGCCCGCCGCGACCAACTCGGCTAGCCACATGCTTCGCTGCGTCTGGAAAATGCCGAGCGCCACATGCATGACGAGCAGCCCGTACGCGACATACACGAGCATGTGCAGGCGCTTCCACGCCGGCGCGCCCAGGTTCTTCAGCCAGAAGTCGTGGCTGGTCGCCGCCATCAGGAAGAGAATCAGCAGCGCAGGCACGCCCAGCATTTGAAACGGAAAGGCCCGGAGCGAGCCGTAGTTCGCATTGCTCGTCAGCAACGACACCAGCGGATTGACGATTCCGAAGCCGTGATAAAACCCGAGCGCGATGACGCCGTGCGCCAGCCCGACCAGAAACGTCGCTACGCCCAGATGCCGGCGGATGTACAGCAGCGGCAGAAACACCCGGTTCAGCCGTGCCGCCGGCCCGATGCACAGAATAACGTGAAGGAGCAGGTACGCGCACGTGCCCAGCGCCCGCATCGCGAGAATCTCGTCGCTGATGGCGTTCGGCGGCGGGTAGAGCAACTTTCCGGTCAGGAAGAAGACGCCCAGATAACCGGCAATTCCGCCCGCAACGCAGGCGTCGTAAACGCGCTTGTGACGGTTCCATTGAACCGCGACGTAGCCGACGCTCATGGCACGCGCTCCGTCGCCGCCGGCGCTGGCTCGCTGACTGCCGTCGGTCGATCGGCCGTGATCGGAAGTGGCGGTCTCGCGAACAAGCTGGAAAGCAGCCCGATCGCAATTAGCGGGACCAGGACCCGCCAGGTCCACAGGTGCCAGTGCCGCTGTGATCGCGTCATGTTCCGCCCCCGGCTTGCAGTGCACACCTCCAGCGCGGGGTCAGCACCGGCCAGAGCGCGATCGCGCCGGGCAGAATCAGCGACCGAAAGGACCAGGGCGCACCACACGCGGAGGGATCGATGCGTCCGGCGCCGCGCCACACGAAGGCCATGCCGAAGAGCACCCCCGCGATGGCGTAAACCGAAATCCCCAGCCATATCAGCTCAGCCATCGGGGCTCCACGCGATGCGTTTCCGATCCGTCCTCGGGGTTCCACGCGACGCGATGCGGATCAGCCGTCTGGTTCCACACGGCTCGCCGGCCGAGCGCCGCTCGATGAACGCAATGCTGCTGCGGTCCGCTCCGCGCGGCGTTCGGGGTCGGCCGCTGACGGCGGCTTTCTCATCGCGACATATTACTGGGATGCAATGTGCCCGGAGTGGTTACGGCCCGGCAGTTGCGGCCGACGCGCCACATGTGCCGGCTGCGCGTGCGCAAGGTTCTCGCGCTGGCGCTCACTCGGAATACTGCTCGCCCTCGTCGCCTACGCGCAGCGTGTCGGTCGCCAGGCGGAAGGCGAGCAGCGCCGACCAGCGCGAGGTCTTGGCCTGGTTCAACTGGTTCAGCGCCTGAAAGTACGCATCCTCCGCGTCAACCTTGTCGCGGTTGTCGATCAGGCCCTCTTCATACTGAATCCCCGCGAATTCGCGCTGTTTGTCGGCCACTTCGAGGTTGCGGGTCTGGATCAGCAGCAAATCGTCTTGCAGGCGGATCTGGTTGACCGCCCCGCGCACCTCCGCCCGCACGAGGTCCTCCTGTTCGCGCAGGCTGCGCTGCGCACGACTTACGTCGATCACCGCGGCGCGCAGCCGCGTGCGATCGGCGAAACGATCGTTCATGCTCAGCAGCAGCTCGCTGCGCCAGGTGGCGCGGTCCTGCTCGAAAGCCACGCTGTTGTAGCGCTCGGCGGGCGTGTCGTACAGCAGCGACGAGTTCCAATCCAGGTCGGGCAGCAGCGAGTTGCGCGCCAGCGCCACGCCGCGGCGCGAATCCTCGACGCGCTCCCGCAGCGTCAACAGGTCCAGGCGCTCGCCGATGGCCACTTCGACCGCACGGCGCTCGTCGTCGGCCGCCGGCGGGCTGACCAGCAATGGATAGGCCCCCGCGGCGATCTGCTGCTCGATCTCGGCGATCGACTCCAGATCGTCGATGCCCAGCGGCTCGTCCACCGACATGCCGATGAAGATCTTGAAACGGTCCGCCGCCGCGCGGAACGACTCGCGCGCCACGGCCAGGCGATTCCGCTCGGTCAGGAAGCGCTGCTCGGCGCGGCCGGTATCCAGCAGCGTCGATTCGTCGGCCGATTGCAGCGCCTGCGCCCGCAGCAGGTCGTCGTAGGCGCGCTGCACACTGGTGACCGCGTCGAGCGCCTGTTGCTTGGCGCCCAGCAGGCTGAAATACGTGCTGGCCACCGAGACGAGTTGCTGACGGCGGAATCGCTCGAAGTCGCGCACCGCGTACGTCAGCTCGCGCTCGAGCTGAATCAGCTCCTCGCGCGCGACGTACGGGCCGGCGCCGCGCAGCAGCGGTACCCGCAGCCCCAGGCTGATCTGCCCGGTCTCCGACGCCGTGATCGTCTTTTTCACGTCGCGAATCAGCGTGTTTACCATCGCCGCGGTCAGCTCTCCGCCCCAGGGCAGCCGCTGCGACGCCGCGAGGTTCGCAACAAACCGCATCGCCTGGTCGAAGTCGCGAATCTCACCGTAATTGCCGTAGACCGTCAGAAAGCTGGCCTGAAACTGCGGCGTCCACAGGTGCCGCTCGAGGGTCAGCGACAAGGTCGCCAGAAAGAGGTCCTCCTTCTGGCTCTGGTACTCGCGGCGATGGCGCTGTGCGTACGCCAGCGCGTCGGTCAGCGTAAAGACGCGCTCGCGAAAGCGCGCGGGCTGCGACGCGCTCGGGTCAAGCGCCGCAGCGGTTGTCGGGCTGATGCCGTTTAGCGCGGCGGGGGCCGACGTCAAGCCGGCACCCTCCTCGGCGCGCGGCGTGGCGACGGAAGTACCTGTGTCGTTCGGCGCGGCGGTCGGGCCAGGGCTGGCAGGCCGCGATTCGGGTTGAAAGCCCGGCGGAATGCGGCTATCGCTGACGATCGGTACGGCCTCGTACGCCGCGGCGCTGGGCATCGGCAACGGCGTGCCGCGGCGGCTGATGCGCGTGGGGGTTTCGGTCTGCAAGGCCGAGCGCTGCCGCAGCGCGATGATTTCCTCAATCTGCCGATCGCTCAGGTCGTTCATCTGCGCGCAGCCGATGGTCAGCATCAGCAGGACGACGGCCGCGGCTCGGCCGGCGAGTGTGGCGCGCCATTCTGATCGCCTGTGCATGCGGGAGATTCCTGCGTGTCCGATCGCTCCGCCGCGCCCGCCGGCGGCGGCCGCTACATGCCGCGCAGTGTAACCTCGGGCGTGAACGGGCGGTGTACACCCCGGGGGCGCGCCGCGGCCGGACTCGTATAATCGCGCAGCTCAAGGGGGAAGCGGAGCGGAGCAGCCGACCGGGAACCCGTCGCATGCGCCTGCTGCGAATTTCGCTGGCCGTCAAGTACCGCATCCTGTTCGGGATCGCGGTGGCGCTGATCATCGCCGCGGCGCTTTCCGTCCCGTGGTACCTGATGCGCGACCTGGTGCTCGAGCAGCCGTTTCGCGAGGCCCAGCGCGTCGTGGACGACTATTTCCGGCTGGTCCTGGGCGGCGGCACTCCGGGGGGAATCCACGCGGGCAGCGCCGGGCTGCTGCCAAGCATGGACAGCACCGCACCGCGCTTCATCGCGCTGAATGCCTCGGCCGATGATCCCGAGTCGCTCGCCCAGGCCGGGCTCGACCCCTTCGCGGCCCGCGCGATGGTTGCCTTCGTGCGCGACGCCGAGCGCCGCTCGATGTTCACACGCCGCACCGAGGGCGAACAGCAGCGCTTCCTGTACGCGCATGCGGTGCGGGTGACGCGCGGCTGCCTGGATTGCCATGCGGAGGGCAAGCCGGCGGCCCGGCCCTACGGCGAGAACCAGCTCGCCGGGCTGATCCTGGTGGATCTGCCCGCGCAGGTCAGCGAAACGCAACTGACGTTTAACCGCATGGCGATGATCGTGGCGGGCGCGCTGGCGGGAATGCTGGCGATCCTGGTGTTCTACATCATCACGCACCGGTTCATTCTGGCGCCGATCCACCACCTGCGCGAAGTTTCCGCCCGCGTCGCGGATGGAGACCTGACGGTGCGCTCCTACGTCCAGACCGGCGACGAGTTCGAGCAGCTTTCCGTCAGCCTGAATACCATGCTCGAGCGGCTGCGCGATTCGCAGGAGCGGCTGACGCGCGCCAACAAGCTGCTGGATGAGCGGTTGGGGCAGATGGCCGAGACCAACGTCGCGCTGCACGAGTCCAACCGCGTCAAGAGCGAGTTCCTGGCGAACGTGTCGCATGAATTGCGCACGCCGCTGGCCAGCATCATCGGATTCGCCGAGCTGTTGCGCGAGGGTCCCGCCAGCGACGGCGACGGAAAGGTGACGCGCTACTCCGAGAACATCCTGATCTCCGGCCGCATCCTGCTGGAGATCATCAATGACCTTCTGGACCTGGCGAAGATCGAGGCCGGCCGGGTGGAGCTGCATCTCGAGCCGGTGCGGCTCGACGAGCTGTGCCGCGCGCTGATCGACTTCGCCGAACCGCAAAGCTCGAAAAAGGGCCTGCGGATCGAGCTTCTGTGCGCCCCGGACCTGCCGGAGATCGTCAGTGATCGCGGGCGGCTGCGGCAGATCCTGTTCAACCTGCTCAGCAACGCCATCAAGTTCACGCCCGCCGAAGGCCGCATTCTGCTCGAAGCGCGGGGCGAAGGCGATCGGCACGTCTATCTGGCCATCACGGACAACGGTCCGGGCGTTGCTGCGGAGCACCACGACGTGATCTTCCACAAGTTTCGGCAGATCGATCAATCCGCCACCCGCGAGCACCAGGGGACCGGCCTGGGACTGGCTATCGCCAAAGAGCTGACGGCGCTGCTGGGTGGCGAAATCGGCGTCGTGAGCGCCGCCGGGGCGGGGGCGACCTTCTGGGTGCGCCTGCCTCTGCACGCGCCCGCGGCGGTCGCCGAACGCCCGCAGGTGGCGCTGAATTGATGCGACCGATGCCTTGCAGCCGACCGGGCAGACCGGTCGATAATGTCGCAGAGGCCCGCATGAGCACCGGTGACGCCGGTCCGTCGGTGCCGCCGGGGCGGAGCGAGCATGCTGAGAGTTGAGGGGCTGACCAAAGTTTTCCCGAATCCCGACGGCACCGAGAAGGTGGCGGCTGCCGACGTGTCGTTTCGGGTCCAGCGCGGCGAGATTTACGGCCTGCTGGGCCCCAACGGGGCCGGCAAGACCACCACACTTCGCATGGTCAGCGGCCTGTTACGCCCCACCTCCGGGCGCATTTGGCTGGATGAGGTCGATGTCACCCAGCAGCCCGAGCTGGTCAAGCGGCAACTGGGCTACCTGACCGCCAACACCGGCCTCTACCTGCGGCTCAGCCCGATTGAGCTGCTGCACTATTTCGCGGCCCTTTACGGCATTTCCCGTGCCGAGGCCGAGCAGCGCATCAAGCGGATGATCGACTGGCTCGACATGGGTTCCTTCGCACACCTTCGCTGCGGGGCCCTGTCGACCGGCCAGAAGCAGCGCACCAGCATTGCCCGCGCCATGCTGGCCGACCCGCCGCTGCTGGTGCTCGACGAGCCCACGCTGGGGCTCGACGTGCTGAGTAACCGGCTGATCCTCGACCTGATCCGCACCCAGGCGGATGCCGGCAAGGCCATCCTGCTTTCCACCCACGCGCTGGACGAGATTGACCGCATGTGCCGGCGGATTGGGCTGATCCACAATGGCCGGCTGATCGCCGAGAATGACGTGCAGCACCTCCGCCAGCAGACCGGCTGCGAGCGATTGAGCGACATCTTCCTCCAACTGATCGGTGAGCATGAATCGGTTCTCGCGCATTAACACGATCTGGCGCAAGGAGCTGATCGATACGCTCCGTGATCGCCGCACGCTGGTCGCCATGGTGCTGGTGCCGCTGGTGCTGTACCCGGCCCTGATGCTGGGTTCGTTGCAGGCGGTCGACGTACAGCTCAGCGGACTGGGTGCGGAGCGCTATTCCGTCGGGGTCGCCGACGAAGCAGCCCGGCTCTGGCTGCGAACGCTGCTCGACAGCGACGCCGCGCGCCGCAATCCGGCCAGCGAGGCTACCGCCGAGGAGTTGGTCAAGCAGGCCGACGGCGCAGTGGCGTCGCGGCCGGCGGGC
>CAYOHG010000012.1:0-16668 GCA_964403685.1 uncultured Planctomycetales bacterium | reverse complement strand
GTGTTGGAGAAGCGGAACCAGCCCGTGTCGGTCGCCAGCCCGGTGAAAAGCGCGGTGCGCAGGTGCGGCAGCGGCTGAACGCCGACGTGCTCGCAGAATTCCTGCACCAGCAGACAGGCGGCGCTGGCGGTCTCGTCGATCCGACGCAGGTCGCCGCTGCGCGTGCCGACCGCGTCGCGCGTGGCATGGTGGTCGATCACCAGCGTGGGCGGCGCCGCGGGCAGGTAGTCGGCCAGCGGTTCAAGCTGTGAAAGCGAGCAGGTGTCGAGAATGACCAGAGCGTCGGCGGCATGCGTGATCCGGGTGCGCGACGACGCGTTCCACAGCGCCCACGCGGCGGCGGGCTCCAGAAACGCGTAGCGGGCCGGCATCGGCTCGTACAGCACGCACGTCGGGGTCAGCCCGAGCTGACGCAGGGCCGCACCAAGTCCGGCCAGCGCGCCGAGTGCATCGCCGTCCGGCCGGCGGTGCGTCGCCAGCAGCGGCCGCCGGCGGGTCCGCAGCCAGTTCAGCACCTCGTTCCAGTCGGGCGTCGCGCTCATGATCCAACCCCACGCGTCGCGGCCGGGCATCGATCCCTGCCGCTCGGTGGGGATGGTATGCGAGGAAGCACGTCGCTGCGCGCGGCGGGTCGGGGAGAATGCCTACTCGCCGGCCGATTGGGGCGGGTATGATGCCCGCACTCATCGGGTGGGCGGTTCGCGGATGTGAACGCGATGCCTTCGGATTGGGAGATTCACGATGCTCCTGCGCATGATCTACGATGACAAACTGGCCCAGGCGGCCTGGCTGATCGGCTGTCAGAAGACCGGCGAGGCGATCATCATCGATCCCGAGCGCGACGTGGATCGCTATGTGAATGCTGCCCGGGCCGAGGGGCTTCGCATCACCGCCATCACCGAAACGCACATTCACGCCGACTTCCTTTCAGGCGCCCGCGAGCTGGCCGAGCGCTGTGGTGCGCGGCTGTACCTGTCCGACGAGGGCGACAGCGACTGGAAGTACCAGTGGCTGAACCAGAAGCGCAGCGGCGGCAGCTATGAGCATCGCCTGGTGCGCGACGGCGACACGTTCTCGATCGGACAGATCGAGTTTCGCGTCCTGCACACGCCTGGGCACACGCCGGAGCACATCTGCTTCATGGTGACCGACCGCGGCGGCGGCGCGGCCGAGCCGATCGGCATCGCTACTGGCGACTTTGTTTTCGTCGGCGACGTCGGCCGGCCCGATCTGCTCGAAACCGCCGCCGGCTACAAGGACGTCAAGGAAAAGTGTGCGCGCGCGCTGGCGGCGTCGGCGGTGCGATTCCAGTCGCTGCCCGACTATCTGCAAGTCTGGCCGGCGCACGGGGCCGGCAGCGCCTGTGGAAAAGCGCTGGGCGCCGTGCCGCAATCGACCGTCGGGTACGAGCGGCGCTTCAATCCGGCCCTGAAACTCGCGGGCAACGAACGCGAATTCGTGCGCTACGTGCTCGAGGGGCAGCCTGAGCCGCCGCTGTATTTCGGCCGCATGAAGATCGAGAACCGCGACGGCCCGGCCGTGCTGGGCGAACTGCCCCGGCCGCGCGAGTTGAATGCCGGCGAGCTTGAAGCGCTGGACGGCACGCGGGTGGCGATTCTCGACACGCGCCCGTGGGCCGAGTTCCGGTCTGGACACCTGCACGGTGCGTTGTTCGTGCCGCTGACGGCCGCGTTCACCGAAGTGGCCGGCTCGTACGTCCGGCCCGACGAGGATATCTACCTGATCATCGACCCTGCTCGGCTGGCGGACGCGGTGCGCTGCGCCGTTCGCATCGGACTCGACCGGGTGGTGGGCTTCGCAGCGCCCGCCGAGCTGTCTCGCGTGCGGCGCGAGCGGCTGGCGACCGTGGCGGAGATGGACGTCGCAGCGCTGGCCGAGCATCTGCGGCGGCGCGACGGGTTCGTGATCGACGCGCGCCGCGCCAGCGAGCACGCCGCCGGACGCATCGCCGGCACCGTGAACATCGCGCATACGCGGCTGCTGGATCGCATTCACGAAGTGCCGCGCGACCGCCCGGTAATCGTGCACTGCCTTTCGGGCGTGCGCTCGTCCTACGCGACGGCGCTGTTGCAGCGGCTGGGCTACTCGGTGACCAACGTGGCCGGCGGGTTCAAGGCATGGGTCGCAGCCGGGCAGGCCGTGCAGTCGGAGTGCTGCGCGGCCGGCGGCGGATGCTGCGACTGCCGCTAGCCGCTCCGAACCACCTGGTCGCCAGGCGAATTCTCTTGGCCGCGGCCGACCTGCTGGCTATGATCCGAGCCGTCTGCTCGGTGTGGGTCGCCGAATTCCTGTAGTTCTTGTGTGTTCCGACATCGCCTCGGCAACGCGGCGCGGCGGCACCTTGGTGCGCCGCGCGCGGCGCCGGTGCCCGCGCGGCGGTGGAGTGCGCTTCATGGACCAGACCAAGTCGCGAGGGGACGATGCGGCGCCGCTGGCCGGTGCCGCGGCAGCCGCCGACTCGCTCGTTCGGCAGTTGTTGGACCGCCTCGATGCGATCGACACGCGGCTGTGCAACATGGAATCCCGCCTGCGGACCAACGGCGCGGCTGATCTGCTGCCGCCGGGAGAGTCGCTGCCCGGCCTGCTCGCCACGCTGACGGACACGCTCGACGACGCGCAACGCCGCCTGGCGAGCCGGGGTGTCGATGTGGACGATCGCGCTCGCCGCGCGCTGGGCCTGATCGAAGCCCTGACTCGCCCGGAGACGCTGGACTCCCTGGGGAGAATGGTGGGGCTGTTGCGTGACTTGCCGGGGCTGCTCGCCACCGCGGTCGACACGTTAGACGACGAAGCCCGCCGCGCCGCCGATTCGGGAATCGACCTGGATCGTGGCCTGCGGCAGGGCGTGCGGGCGGCGCTGCGGCTGGCGCAGTCGTTCGGCGAACGCGAGATCGATCGGCTGACGGAGTTTCTGGATTCGAACGTGCTGCATCCGGCGGCGCTGCGCACGGTCGGCGACGCCGGCTGCGCCCTGGCCGAGGCGCGCGGCAGCGCACCGCCGCGGATCGGGTTGTTCGGGCTGCTGGCCGCGCTGCGCGATCCCGCGGTCCAGCGGGCGGTAGGCTTCATGGTTCAGGTCGGGCGGGCCTTCGGTGCCACCGTGGCGCAACCGGTCGCAAACGAAACTCCCTGTGAAACGAGGGTGCAGCGATGAACAAGCACTATCCGGTCCTGGTCGTCGGGGGCGGCACGGGCGGTATCGCGGTCGCGGCGCGCCTGCTGAAACAGGAGGGTGCGCCGCTCGTCGGCATCGTCGAACCCGCGGACAAGCACTATTACCAGCCGCTGTGGACGCTGGTCGGCGGCGGCGTCTTTGCGCGCGAGGAATCGCAGCGCGACGAGGCCGAGCTGATTCCCACCGGGGCCACCTGGATCCGCGACGCGGTCGAGAGCTTCAAGCCTGAGGACAACCAGGTGACGCTGCGCGGCGGCGAAACGCTGTCCTACGATTACCTCGTCATTGCGCTGGGCATTCAAGTCAACTGGGACAAGATCGCCGGTCTGCGCGAGTCGCTGGGCAAGCCCGGCACCGGCGTTTGCAGCAACTACTCCTACGATTCGGTCGCGTCCACCTGGGAGAACATCCGCGCCCTGCGCAGCGGCACCGCTGTCTTCACGGAGCCGATCACGGGCGTGAAGTGCGGGGGCGCGCCGCAGAAGATCGCCTACCTGGCCGAGGACCACTTCCGCCGCAGCGGCCTGCGCGACCGCATCGAGGTGATCTTCGCCAGCGGCAAGGATGCGATCTTCGCGGTCAAGAAATACGCCGATGCGCTGCTGCGCGTCTGCGATGCGCGCCGTATCACGCGAAAGTTCCAGCACAACCTGGTCGCGCTCGACGCGGGCAAGCGCGAGGCGCACTTCGAGAGGGTCGGCAGCTCGGAACAGGTGACGATTCGCTACGACATGATCCACGTCACCCCGCCGATGAGCGCCCCAGACGTGGTGCGGGCCTGCGGGCTGGGCAACGCCGACGGCTGGGTGGATGTCGACAAGGCGACGCTGCGGCACGTTCGCTTCGCGAACGTGTTCTCGCTGGGTGATTGCAGCAGCCTGCCGACCTCCAAGACCGGGGCCGCGATCCGCAAGCAGGTGCCCGTGCTGATCGAAAACCTGCTGGCGGCGATGCGCGGGCAGCCGGCCGCAGCGCAGTACGACGGCTACACGTCCTGCCCGCTGGTGACCGGTTACGGTAAGCTGATCCTGGCCGAGTTCGACTACAGCAAGACCCCCAGGGAGACCTTTCCCTTCGACCAGGGCCAGGAGCGCTACAGCATGTACGCGCTGAAGGCGTACGGGCTGCCGCGGATGTACTGGCATGGGATGATGAAGGGCAACCTGTAGCCAGTCAATCGCCCGGGCCTTGCCTTCAACGCCCGCGCGCTGGCGCCAGCCGGACTTCGATGCCGGCACACCCGGGCGGCGAATCCCCGCGCCGCTTTGCTTATACTGCCACGTTCGATCGCTGAAGGTGGCCCGGACGGCCCGCCACTACATCGGCGGCGTCAGGTGTGAGACCGGCATGAGCGAAGCCCCCGTCGTTCCAGCACAGCGCATGATTTCGATCCGCTGGGTGTGGCAGGTCCTGGCAGTGCTGCTTTGCGCCGGCGGCTGGTACGTGAGCATGACCCTGTTGACCGTCAGCGGCGGAGCAGCGCCGCCGGGCTGGCTCGAAGCGCTTTGTCGTGCGGATGCCTTGCCTCAATCGGCCGGTGATTGCGAATCGGTGCTGCGATCACGGTTCGCATTCGTGCAAGGCGGGACTGCGCCGGATACCGAGCGCCCCACGGTCGGGACTCCCTGGGCCGTGCTTGGGGCGGCTTACTTCGCGTTCGTCGGCGTGTGGTTCCTCTTTGTCGGCACCCCTTCCCGCGGCCAGTGGCTCTGGCATCTGATCCCGCTGACCGTGGTGCTCGCGGGGGCCGCCGCGTCGAGCTATCTGATCTACGTCATGGCCAGCGAGCTGAAGCGCTGGTGCGGCGGATGCCTGGTCGTGCACGGACTCAACGCGGCGCTGCTGCTGGCCGCGCTGGCGGCCGCGCCTTGGAGAAAAGAACGTCCGGCGCGGCCGGCGCATCCGCGCTTCGCGCTGGCGGCCGCGACGCTGCTGGCGGGCCTGGCCGTCTGGCAGCTCCACCTGGCTCAGACGTCGCGCCAGATGCTGGCGGTCGGGGCGGAGTCACTGAACAAGCGCTACCTCGCGATCATCACCGATCCCGATTTCGCGCGCTGGTCTCATTCGCGGGCGACCCGGCACGAGGAGCTGGCTGCTGCGCAGGCGTCAGGCGACGGCGCCGCCGCCCATCACGTCGTCGCCTTCATCGACTTTCAATGCGAGATGTGCGCGCGGGCACACAAGCTGCTGAGCGACCTGCAACGCGCCTACGGCGAGCGCCTCAGCGTCGAATACCGCCATTACCCCCTCGACCAGGCCTGCAACGCGCACGTCTCGCGGACGGTTCATCCGGCGGGCTGCGCCGCGGCGCAGGCCGCGGAGGCTGCCCGCATGGCCGGCGGCGAAGCCGGGCTGGCCGTGTTCATCGACGTGCTCTATCGCCACCAGCGCGAGCTGGATTCCCAGCGCTTCGAACAGTGGGCCGCGGAGGCGCAGCTTGATCCGGAGGCGTTCGCCGCAGCATTGCAATCCGCTCAGACCTTGCAGCGCGTCCGGCAGGACGTCGACGTGGCGGCGCGCGTCGGCGTGGCGGCGGCGCCGGCGCTGTTTCTGGACGGACGGAAAGTCGAGTACTGGTTGAACGACGCCGCCTGGCAGGCGCTGTTGAACGACTGATCGCACAGAGCCCGGCCGATCACGAAGCTATCGGCCAGAAAGCCGCGGGCGTGCGCATTTGCAGGTTCCGCCGCGCGGTTCAGCGACGAACGGGCGCAGCGCCGGCCCGGCCGACCAGCCAGCCGACCAGCAGCGCCAAAGCCATGACGCCGACCGTTCCGCCCGCGAAGAACCAGAAGTTGTTGCTGAACAGGCGGGCGTAGTCGGGGACGAAGCCCTGAAGTAGCGCGCCCACCACGCTGGCCGACAGCGCCAACAGGATGGCAGCGCCCACCAGCAGCCCACCGAAAATGCCCTCGTTCGGATCGCCGGCGGCAATCACCGGCCCCAGCACCGGTTCGTACACCGGCGCCGCCGCTTCGGTCTCTTCCTCGGCGGGTTGCTCGGCGGCTTCCTCGGCGACCGGCGCCGCTTGCCGGCTGGGCGCCGCCACCGGCGCTTCCTCTTCGCCCGGGTAGATTTCATCGAGCAGTTCGGCGCCGAGGGAGGTGTCGTCTGACTCGCGCGTCAGGTCGAGCAGGCCCGAGCCGCTGCCGGTTCCCTCGCTCTTGTTCTTCTTGGCCGGCGGGGCCGCTGCCGCGCTGGTGATCTGCGTGTCGGCCATCGGGTCGGCTTCGATTTCGAGTTCGTCCTCGTCGAAGACGCCGATGCCAGCGGAGCTGAGCACGGTGCCGGATTTCTTATCCTTCTTGTCGGGTTCGTCCTCGATCGGGGCGAGCCCGATCATGCTGGTCCCGCCCTGCACGTCGAGCAACGAGGGCAACTCCTCGACGGGCTCAAGCCCGATCGCGTCGGCGGCGCCGCCGGTGAGCTTCTCGACGTCCTCGGCCTTGAAGAAGATCTTGCCGGCGTCGCGGAACTCGCGCAGCTTCCCTTCGCGGACGAGTTCCTTGACGCCGTCCGCGTCGCGCTTCAGCAGGTTGCAGACTTCATCAATCGAGTAGAAAGGCTTGGCCATTGAGCAGCTCCGATGCCGGCAGGGCTACGGCTTTCCGTCGCGAGTCTCCGGGGCGAACATCTTCTCCGGCGCGAGCGGCTCCTGCGAGCGGGACCGTGCGTCATCCTGCGCCTCGCGTTCCCGCTGGCGGGACACCAAGTCCTGCACGTCGCGAAACGTCGGCGGCGTGCAGTTGAAGTCGCGCAGATAGCGATCGTACACCCAGCTTCGGGCGGCGACCAGTTTCAGCTTCCGGACGCCGTCAACGCTTTCGATCTCGTACACCCAGACCGTTCCCTGCTCGATGTCGAGCATGAACAGACCGTGGCGGTTGGCATCCAGCGGTCCCGTGAACGCGTAGACCCCGCGGGCCCCGGCCGCCGGAGATTGAGCGGACGCGGTCCGCAGCAGCGCCGCCGGCGCGCCCGTCCAGAGCGTTCCCGCCAAAAACGCCAAGCCCACGCACAGCATCCACGGAAGCGTGGCGGCACGGCTCGCAAAGCCCCCGTGCGATTCGGTGTCGTGGCTCATGCTGCTGCTCGCCGCCGGTGGGTGCGCTTTGCCCGACAAACCCTTGTCTGCCAACCAGATGCTACCTGCCGCCGAACCGCCGGACAAGCGCAGGCCGCGCGCCGGGCGGGTGTCGGGCTGGGCGACTTCCGCGGCGAAAGGTCCGGGTATATACTCCCGGCGAGTAGGCTGTGCTGGCGCCCGCGCGGGGAGCGTTTGTGCCGTGTGCGGGTTGCGTGAGAACAGCGCAATGGTGTGGGTTTTCTGAGCGGCAACGACGGCTGCGAGGAGAGATTGCGGCCGCGCACCGGAAGGCGTTGCGTGGGTCCATTCGTTCATAACGGTCCGAAAGACGACCAGCGTATCCGTTCGTAATACCTGACCGACCCGCTGCCGGGCGTCGTTAACTGCGCTTCGCCGCTCGTTCTTGATCCTGCATGTCGCCTGGACTCCGGTCCGGCGTGCGCATCCATTGTGTCCACCTCGCCGGCACCAGCCGACGCGTCTTGCCCGTTTCCAGCCACGGAGCGGCGGCGCGGACCAGCCCTGAAACCGAGATTGGGACCGGCCCATGCTCGAACACGCCTTGCTTTTGGCCGCCGACGACTCCGGCGGCGGACTCGCCATCGTCTGGCTCCTGCTCGGCTTTGCGGCCGGCGCCGGCGGCATCTGGTTCTTCCTGACACACCGCTGGCGGATCGAGGAGCAGGCCCGCCAGCAGGGCATTCAGCGCCAATACCAGGACGCGCAGCGAAAACGCGACGAGCTGCTTTCGGCCGCCGAAGCGGAGGCCCAGAAAAAGCTCATCGAGACCATGAACCGCTTCGAACGCGAGACGGCCGAGACGCGCAATGAGTTGAAAAACGAGGAGCGCCGCCTGGCCAAGCTCGAGGACACGCTCGACCGGCGGATGGACGTCCTGGCCACCAAGGAACGCAAGATCGAGGAAACCGAGAAGCGCCTGGCGGCCGCCGAGGAACAGATCACCGCTCGCCAGAGCCGGCTGGACTCGCTGCTGGCCGAACAGCGCGGCGAACTGCTGCGGATTTCAAAGCTCAGTCCCGACGAGGCACGATCGCTGTGCCTCAAGCGGGTCGAGGACGAGGTCGAGCGCGAAGCCGGCCAGTTGGTCGAGCGCGTGCTGACGGCGGCCCAGGAGAACGCCCGGGAGAAGGCCCGCCAGATCACCATCGAGGCCATCCAGCGCTACGCCGCCGAGCATACCTGCGAGGCAACCGTCGCGACGGTCGATGTCAGCAACGACGACATGAAGGGCCGCATCATCGGGCGCGAGGGCCGCAACATCCGCGCGTTCGAGAAGGCCACCGGCGTAACGGTGATCGTGGACGACACCCCCGGCGTGGTGAGCGTCTCCTGTTTCGACCCGGTGCGCAAGGAGGTGGCCCGCCTGTCGCTGGAGCGGCTGATCAAGGACGGCCGCATTCACCCCACGCGGATCGAGGAGCTGGTCAACGAAACGACGCAGGAAATCAACCTGAAGATCAACGAGTTCGGCCGGCAGGCGTCGCTGGAGGCGGACGTCACCGGCATGAACAAGAAGATCGTCGAGGTGCTCGGGCGCCTGCAATACCGCACCAGCTACGGGCAGAACGTGCTGCGCCACAGCATCGAAGTGGCGCATCTGTGCGGGATCATGGCCGAGGAACTGTCCCTCGACGGTCCGCTGGCGCGGCGCTGCGGCCTGCTGCATGACATCGGCAAAGCCCTCGACCACGAGCAGGGCGGCAGCCATACCGCTATCGGCGCCGAGTACTGCAAGCGCTTCAACGAGCCGCCGCAGGTCGTCAACGCGGCCGCCGGCCACCACGGCGACGTGGCTGCGCTTTACGTGTACACGCCGCTGGTGACGGCGGCGGACGCGATCAGCGCCTCGCGGCCGGGCGGACGGCGGGAGTCGCTGGAGCGCTATATCAAGCGGTTGCAGGAGCTGGAGGACCTGGCGACCGGGTTCACCGGCGTGCGCCAGGCCTATGCGATCGAAGCCGGACGCGAAGTTCGCGTGATTGTGGATGCGGTGCGGGTGGACGACCGCTCTTCGCTGAAACTGGCCCGCGACATCGCCAAGAAGATCGAGGAAACGATGACGTTTCCGGGCGAGATCAAGGTGACCGTGCTGCGCGAGATACGCGCGGTCGAATACGCGCGGTAGCGCGCGGCTTACGCGCCGCGGCGCGGATCGAGTTGAGGTGCGAAGGGCGAAGTGACAAGAGCAAAGCGCACAGCGCGAACGTCGAATGAGCAACCGGCGTACGCGCGCTCAGCGAGCGCGGCCCTGACTCAGCTCGTCGATCCGTCTCTGGATGTCGCCTCCTGAGGGGCGCGGCGCGGCTCGGGCGCGGGTCTGAATCACCTCGTGCTTCCGTGCATCGGCCCCTTGGTCCCTCCGTCCCTACTGCTCCCCTCTCATCACGGCGATCCTGTCTCGCTCGGCGCGCTGCTCAGCGGCAGGGCCGATCGCACCCGGGCCAGGTGCCGGTCGAGCGCCTCGACCAGCTTGTCGTCCTGGCGCGCGCGGGCAATCTCACGGCCGCGCTGGCCGACCTCCAGCGCGGCGCGCATCTGCCCTACGCTGGCATGCAGCGAGCTCAGCGTCAGCAGCGTGGCCGGGTCCGGCTCGCTGACCGCGGCGCAATACTCGTCGATCATCGCGATCGCCTGCTGGGGGTTTCGCAGGCTCGCTTCCGGGCAATCTCCCAGAAACAGCGCGTAGGCGTTCACGAAGGCGCCGTCGGTCCGCAGTTGCGGCAGTCCTTCGCGGTAGATCTGCTCGACATCCTGATAAAGCCCCGCGAGCGTCAGCCGTTTGGCCAGAGCAATCCGAATCGGCGCGACCGCGGGGTAGCGCACCAGAAACGTCCGCATGAACTCGACCAGGTCGTCGATGCGCTGCTCACGGACGAACATCTCGAGCAGATGCGTCAGGAACTGCGGGTCCACGTGCAGGCTGTCGTGAATCAACTGAAGCGAACGGTCGCGCTCGCCACCCAGCGCCAGCAGCTCGCCCAGCCGGAAGGACGCCTGCGGATAGTCCGGCTGCTGCGAAACGATTACTTCCAGCAGCTCCTTGGCCTTGGGGATGTTCCCCATCGTGGCGTGCAGGTCCGCCAGCGCATAGGCCACGCCCGGCATGAAGACCAGCTTCAGGCAGCGGTCGTACGCT
The DNA here is from genome assembly GCA_964403685.1 of uncultured Planctomycetales bacterium. GTDB lineage: Bacteria > Planctomycetota > Phycisphaerae > UBA1845 > Fen-1342 > CAYOHG01. Next base: position 6,228 of record CAYOHG010000012.1, on the reverse strand, counting down.
TCGGCGGCCTCCGGCAGCTTGTTGTTGCTGACGTGCACTTCGGCCAGTCGCCGCCAGCCCGCCGCGAACCACGGCGACGCCTCCAGCATCGCCGTGATTCTGGGGATTGCTTCGGCGTAATCCAGGTGCGCCGCTTCTTCCAGCTCGACGTAGACACGCACGATATCGCGCGGATCCTGGAGTTCCTGGCTGTCCTCGGTGCTGCCGCCGCCGGTGTAACCCAGGGCTTCCAGCCGTTGCAGGTCCGCGGCGGACGGCTCGACGGATGCCGCTGCCTCACGCAACAACGTCAATTGCGGGCCGAACAGCTCAGGCAGCCGGGCGGCAAGCCGCGCCGTCGTAGCAGGTTCGCTCGTGGCCAGGTCCTTGCGCTCGCGCGGATCTCTGGCCAGGTCATACAGCTCGCCCTCGACGGCGAAGATGTACTTGTAGGGTTCCTCGACAACTCCGCCGATCGGCGCGCCGCCCTGGTTGAAGCGAACGTTCAGGTTTTCGAAGAACAGCGGCCGGATGACCTCTCCCTGGCGGGTCAGATCGCGGCCGTCGAGTGTGGCGGGAGGCTTGACCGCCAGCAGGGACAGAATGGTCGGAAGGAGATCCACCTGTGAAACGCGCGTGGAAACGCGCGCTGGCCCGAGTTGCGAGCCGTAGCGCATGATCAACGGGACGCGCAACAACGATTGATACGTCAGTACGCCGTGGGTGGCCTCGTCGTGGTCGCCCAGCCCTTCGCCGTGGTCGCCGACGACGACGATCAGGGTCGAGTCAAGCAACTTGCGCGATTGCAGCTCGAGCACCAGGCGCATCAGCTCGGTGTCGACAAAGGCGATCTCGCCGTCGTAGAGGTTGTGCGCGTATCGTTCCTGAAACGCCGGCGGCGGCTCGTAGGCGTGGTGCGCGTCGTAGTAGTGCACCCACAAGAAGAACCGTTCACCGGCGATGCGGTTCAGCGCCTCCAGCGCCAGCCCGGTGGTCAGGTCGCCGCGACGTTCCGGCCACTCCGTGGCGTCCTTCTCCAACTCGGCGAAACGGTCCGCGTACGTCTCAAAACCCTGGTTCACCCCGAACTTGTTCTGAAGCACGAACGAGGAGACGACGGCGGCGGTGCGGTAGCCGGCGGCGAGCAGCACCTCAGCCAGCGTGGTCTCCTCCTCCGGCAGGCGGAAGAAGCCGTTGACTCGCGCGGTGTGATGGGCCGGGTAGCGGCCGGTCATGATGCTCGAGTGGGTCGGCAGCGTCGTTGGAGCCACGGCCAGGGCCTGCTCAAACAGCAATCCCTCGCGGGCCAGCCGGTCGACCGCGGGCGTCAGAATCTGACCGTTTCCGTAGCAGCCCAGCCGGTCCGCGCGGGTCGTATCGAGCGTCACCAGCAGCAGGTTGGCGCCGCGCGCGACGCCCGCCTTGTCGCCCAGGGCCGCGCTCAGCGGCAGCGCCGCCGGCCGCGCGTCGGGCTGGCCGCGCACCGCGGTCGGCGCGTCGGGTGAACGCTCGCAGCCGACGAATGCAAGCAGCGCGGCAGCCATGAACAAACGGCCTGCGCTGCGGCGCGTGGACAGGCCCCGGTGAAACGGTGCGATCATCCCACCCTCCGAACATCTGGCCGATGCGGTCGAAGCACTCGCCGCTGCCGCAACTTCATTGACTCGACGACGTCGGACCGTCGCGCCCGACGGAGGCGTCCCGGGCCGATTCGAGCGACGGCCCGGCGACCTTCCGAGAATGCATTAGGCGTCTTCGCCACAGCGCGGGAGCAGATCGGTCTCGACAAAGAGCGTCTCTGCGAAATAGCTGCTGCGCACGAAGGGTCCGCTGGCAACGGCGCGGAAACCCAGCTCGAGTGCGACGTGCTCCAACTCGCGGAATTCCTCCGGGCTGTAATACCGCTCGACCTCCAGGTGTCCCGCGCCCGGCTTGAGATACTGGCCGAGTGTCAGCAGGTCGCAATCGGCCTGCCGCAGGTCTCGCAGCGCGGCCACAAGCTCGTCGCGCGATTCGCCCAGCCCGACCATCACGCCGCTCTTGGTCATGACCTGCGGGGCGAGCCGCCGGGCCGTCCGCAACACGTCCAGCGATCGCTGGTAGCGGGCGGCGGGGCGGGCCTTACGCTGCAAGCGCGCGACGGTTTCGAGATTGTGGTTGAAGACCTCCGGGCGCGCCGCGAGCACAAGCTGAATCAGCTCCGCCCGCCCGTGGAAATCAGGCACCAGCACTTCGATCGTGGACTGCGGCAGCCGACTGCGGACGGCGGCGATCGAGCGGGCGAAATGCCCGGCGCCCTCGTCGGCCAGATCATCACGGGCGACGCTGGTGATCACCACGTGCCGCAGCCCCAGCCGGGCGGCCGCCTCGGCCACCCGCTGCGGCTCATCCTCCTCGGGCGGCTGCGGCTTCATCGTGCTCACGGCGCAGAAGCCGCAACGGCGCGTGCAGTGCTCGCCGAGGATCATGAAGGTTGCCGTGCCGCGCGACCAGCACTCGGTCAGGTTGGGGCAGCGCGCCTCGGCACACACGGTGGTCAGCCGCAGGCCGTTCAGCAGCTTGCGCGTGTCGAGCATCTGCGCTGTCGGCAGCGGCCGCTTGAGCCAGCCGGGCAGCCGCCGGCGACCAGACAAAACCTCGGCCGAACCCGTCAGGATCGGTAGCGCGTGCGAACCGGACATCCATCACCTCGGCAGCATTCTACTCCGCGAAAGCGGGCCGGTCTCGTCAGCCTCGGCGGCGGGCCCGATGCTGCATGAAGAAGCTGACGCGCTCGAGGGCGGCCTCTCCGACCACGGCCGCGAGCTGCGCACGCGCGTCGCTCAGCGCCGTGCGCCGCGAGACGTGCGTCAGCAGGATGTGCTCATTCTCCAGCTTCCCCAGCACGTCGCGCAGGTCGATCACGTGCGTATGGTTGCCGGCGCGGGCCCGCTCAACATGCTGCGGGTCGAAGAACGTGCACTCCAGCAGGAGCACGCGGCTGCGGCGGACGTGATCCAGCTCGAGAAAGCTGCCAACCGTTGTGTCGCCGCAGTACGTCACCAGCGGCATCTCCACCCGTTGGGTCACGTCGATTTCGCGTTTCTTGAGCTCCACGATCTGCGGGCCGCTGAGGCCCTGATACTGCGGCAGCAGCTTGCGGCGGACCTCGATGACGCTGAAACCCAGGGTGTGCACCACGCTGCGATCACGGCCGCGGCAAGGGTGATTCACCTGGAACGGCCGGACCAGCAGGTCGCGGCGCAGCTCGACATCCTGGCCTGGCTCGACGGCGTGCAGGTTGGCCGGCGGGATGCGCCCGTCGATCTCCGCCCAGATCCGCAGCAGCCGTTCGATCGGATCGACCAGCTCGGCGGCGACGTACAGGTGCCCCGGCGGGTTATCGATGAAGTAGCGCTGAGCGAAGTAGTAGGCGATTCCGGCGGCGTGGTCCATGTGCCCGTGCGAGAGGAAGACGTGGTCGGCGGTCAGCACGTCGCGCGGGGCGCGGCCCAATTCGAACGCGATGCCCAGCTCGGGCAGCACGTAGTACGACTCCTCGCCGGCGGCGCTGTAGCCGCGGAGGTGGATTCCGGATTCGTTGAACTCGGCCGCGGAAGCCATGGGGGGGTTTTTATAGCGGCAGGCTGGAAAAATGTCGCGATGCGGCGTTGAAAAGGGTTGCCGTACGAGATATGGGGGGGTATATTCCCCATTGTCACAAGTCGTTGTGTGGTGTCCGTGAAAATGCGTTGCTCGGAGATACGCGAGCGAAGAGCGCGGGCTTCGCTCCAGCCGGCCGGCGAGGCGCTCAGGCGGATGAGGCCGGACGCGAATGCGATGTCCTTTTTGCAGTGCGAACGATGACAAGGTGATCGACTCCCGAGCGACTGATGCTGGCAACTGCATCCGTCGGCGTCGGCAGTGTCTGAACTGTCGTCGGAGGTACACGACCTACGAACGCGTCGAGGAGCGGATTCGGTTGCTGGTCATCAAGCGGGACGGTGCGCGGGTTCCCTACGACCGGCAGCGCATGATCGAGAGCCTTCAGCACGCGGCCTACAAGCGGCCGGTCAGTTCGGAGCGGATCGAGCGAATCGCCGACGAAGTCGAGGAATGGCTGGTCGCGAATTTTGAGCGCGAAGTCTCAAGTCAGACGGTCGGCGAGAAGCTGGCGACGGTGCTGCGGCGAGTGGATCAGGTGGCCTACGTGCGGTTTGCCAGCGTCTATCGTCAGTTCCAGGATGTCGGCGAGTTCATCGAGGAGGCACGCGACGTAATCGAGCGTCAAGCGGATGACATTCCGGGGCAGCAGGAGTTGTTCGGCGAGTCTGGTCGAACGGGTGGCTCCACGTGACAAACGATGCGGAGTTGGGAATCGCGAAGCGCGGCGGCGCGGTCGAAGTCTTCGCGATCGAGAAGCTGGCGCGGTGTCTGACAATCGGGTTGCGGGCTTGCGGGCAGGATGTGTTTCTGGCCGGGCCGTTGGCGCGGGCGATTCGGGTTCATCTGGATGGTTGGAATCGTCGTCGGCCGCCCACCAGTGACTACGTCTTCAAGTGCGTTCAGACCGTGCTCCGCGAAGTGCAATTGCCCGATGTGGCGCGGGTGCTGGCCGATTACCGCCGCCGACGGGCGCATCGACGCCGCGGTGTCGCAGTGGTCAAGGTCGGCAACGGCTGCGTCACGGCATCGGGCTGGTCGAAGGAACGCGTCGCGGCGTCGCTACAGGCGCGGTTCGGCGTTCAGCGGCGCACAGCGCGATCGATCGCCGATGAGGTGGAGCAGCGCGTGCTGTCGCTGGGATACTCGCAGGTGCCCGCCAGCATGGTACGGGAGGTGTTGCAGGCGGAAATGCTGGCCTGGGGTCTGGCCGCAGTGACCGCCGACGAAGGCAGGTGCACGAATCTGAGGTCGGGGCGGGACGTGGACTCATCCGTCCCGACGGTGGAATGAACGACGAATCGGCGGGCTGGCGCCAACGCCACGGCTTCTGCCGCCGCCTTCGTCGGGTGCGGATTGGACAAGAGGCTCGTGCCCGGTTCAGGGATGACGCGGTCGCGGTGCTGAGGGACGGCCTTGCGGCTACGGCACGAGCCTGTTGATAAATCTCCGTTCCCCTGATGTAGGGCGAGCCGGGTCCCGCCATCGCCCAAAAACGCTCGGCTCGCCCGCCCCTTCACACACGGTGCCTCCATCCGGTTTCCTGACGGATGGAGGCGCCGTACTTTTCCGTCCCCACCTGGCCGGGCCGCCTGTTCGCCCAATCGGTGTTATCATACGGCCCGCGGCCTGTTTTCGCCGCGCTTGAGGGAAGCGACTTATGACCGATTCGTACGCCGAGCGGCGTGTCAGCGAGAGCTTGTACCAGGTTCAAGCGGGAGACTGGAGCGAAACCGGGTTGACCGCCAGCCAGGTGGCGATCCTGATCGAGGACGGTCAGCTCGCCGACGGCGGGCGGGTGTTCCGGATTGAGCGGGCTAACCCCGATGGCAGCCTGGAGTTGCGCGGGGTACCCTTGCATGTGTTTCAGCTCGAAACGGGAATGTTCTTCTGGCGCGAGTCGCTCGAAGCCGCCCGCGACGACTTTCGTGTGCTCGAGGGCCTGGCTCAGACCGACCCGCCACCTTGTCGGGCCTACCTTCACCTCTCGCGACGCCCATGCGCTGCCGGTCCGGCGCGGTTCTGTGTGGCGCTGATCTACCCGGCCGAGTACGACTCGGACGTCGCTCGTTGGCTGTTGCGAAATGCCTACGCCGGCGGTGACACCGTCGAAGGCGGACCCAGCCGCGTCTGTAACTACTACGACGAGGCGTACCACGTGCTCCAGCGCAAGCAGCTCTGGTCACGCAGCTCGGGCAGTGCGACGCACGCCGCCGGATACCAGACCGCATGAGACAACGCTGGTTCCAGGCCGTGCGGCGGATTGTGTTTCGGCGAATGTGGGACGCGGCGACGTGCGTGGCGGGCCTGCGTCGCCGGCGCGCGTCCGCCGGACAGGTGGCCGCGGCGTGGAGGCGCGACGCATGGCGACGCGCCTGCGCAGACCTGCCGGATGCCATTCGGGACCATTTTCGGCCGTCGTGGCTGCGGCTCGTTTCGCCGGATTCTGACGCCGTCGGAGCGTCCGGTGACCGGCCGCCTGCATCCGCGGCCGCCAGCACATCCGCTAGCAGGGCCTGCTCCAATCGCAGCGGCTCGCCCCGCGCCAGGCCAAGGACGTCGTCCACGATGCTCTGCGCCAGGCGGGTGTGCTTTTCGATCTTCGCG
>CAYOHG010000011.1:0-16753 GCA_964403685.1 uncultured Planctomycetales bacterium | reverse complement strand
GTGCAGCTCGCCGCGCTGCTGCTGCTGGCGGCGATGGTCGGCGCCATCGCGATCGCCAGACGCACGGCCGATCCGGCCCACTTTGAGGAGGCGGACTGATGCTGGTGCCGTACCTGCTCATCGGCGCCGCGCTGTTCGCGCTGGGTCTGGTCGGCTTCGTGACGCGCCGCAACCTGATCATCATCTTTCTGTGCACCGAGCTGATGTTCCAGGGCATCGTGGTGAACCTGGTCGCGTTCGGGCGCTATCCGCTGGTGGGCGGACCGCGGCTGGATGGACAGATCTTCTCGCTGTTCCTGCTGGTGGTGGCGGCGGCCGAGGCGGCCCTGGGGCTGGCGCTGGTCGTGCTGCTCTATCGCTACCGCGGGACGCTGGACGCGAACGCCTGGACTCTGCTGAAGGAAGAATAGGGTGCTGCTCGCGGCTGCCGACACGACGATCCTGCCCGCCTGGGCCTATGCCACCATGCCGCTCTGGCCGCTGCTGGGGGCCGGGCTGGTCGGATTGCTGATCGCGCTGCGTCAGCCGCGCGCCATCGCGCACTGGCCGGTCGTCGCGGGTGTCGCGGCGGCGGCGGTCCTGGGCGTGCTGTTGTTCTTCGACCTGGGGCGGACTCAGGATGCGGCCGGTGCCGCGCCGGCCCCCGCGGCGGAGACGGCTTCCGTCGGACATAGCGGGCCCAACCCCGCGGCAGGGCACGCGCCCGCGGCGACCGGGGATCACGCGCCGTCGCGTGAGTTTCACGATCCCGGCTTCACCTACCTGGTTTACAACTGGCTGAGTTTCGGCGAAACGCTGAGTCTCGAGCGCAACCAGTGGATCGCGGCGAACTTCTACTTCGACGGCCTGACCGGCATCATGCTCTTTTTCGTGACGGTCGTCTCGCTGATGGTCGTGATTTACGCCGTCGGCTACATGCGCGATCATCACGGACATCCTGAGCGCGGCTACGAGCGTTTTTTCGCGTTTCTCGGCCTGTTCGTCTTCTCGATGATCATGCTGGTGCTGGCGGGCAACTTCGTCCTGCTCTACCTGGGCTGGGAGCTGGTCGGCTTGTGCAGCTACCTGCTGATCGGCTTCTATTACGGCAAGCCCGAGGCCGCCGCCGCTGCCAAAAAGGCCTTCATCGTCAATCGCATCGGGGATTTCGGCTTCGCGCTGGGCATTTTCGCCCTGTACGCGTTCGTGTCGCCGCTGACGGCGGTTGGTGAGAACCCGCTCGATTACGCCGTCTCGTTCAAGTACGCGGCGAGCCTGGATGAGTGGCAGATCACGCTGGTGGCGCTGCTGCTGATGTGCGGGGCGCTGGGCAAGAGCGCGCAGTTCCCGCTGTACACCTGGCTGCCCGACGCGATGGAAGGCCCGACGCCGGTCTCCGCGCTGATTCACGCGGCGACGATGGTGACCGCGGGCATCTATATGGTCGCGCGCTGCGGCCCGATCTTCGCGCCTTCGCCGACGGCCCTGCTGACGATCACGATCCTGGGCACGATCGGCGCGTTCCTGGCCGCCAGCATGGCCATGGCGCAGTACGACATGAAGCGCATCCTGGCCTATTCCACCATCAGTCAGCTCGCCTTCATGTTCGTCGGTTTGGGCGTCGGTGTGCCTGATTCGGCGGTCTTTCACGTCTTCACGCATGCCTGGTTCAAGGCGCTGCTGTTCCTCTGCGCCGGCAGCGTGATGCACGCGATGGGCAACGTGATCGACCTGCGGCGCTTCAGCGGGCTGGGTTCCATCCTGCCCACGACGCGGACGCTCATGCTGATTGGCTGCCTGGCGCTGGCGGGGTTCCCGCTGCTGAGCGGTTTCTGGAGCAAAGACGAGCTGATCCACGCGGCGATGAACTGGCATCCCGCGCTCGGCATCATCCTGTTGGCTATCGCCGCGATGACGGCGTACTACACCTTCCGGATGTACTTCCTGTGTTTCCACGGGCCGACGCGCCTGCCGCAGGAAGCCGGCGAACATCCGCACGACGCGCCGGCCGTCATGCTCGGCCCGCTGTGGCTGCTCGCCGCAGGCGCAATCGCGGCGGGGCTGTTCTTCGGCGTGACGTTCACCGCTTCAGGCGACTCTTTCCTGGGCGTTTTCAAGCCGCATGGCGCGATCCACGAGTACCTGGCCGGCAGCACGATCGTCAGCGCCGGGCATCACGCCGGCGGGCTTTGGATGATGTACGTGTCCGCGGCGATCGCGATCGGCGGCATCGCGCTGGCATGGGTGCGCTACGGCAGCGCGCCGCAGGTTGATCCCGATCGCCAGGCGCTGGGCGGGCTGTGGGGCCTGTGGCACGCGAAGTACTACGTCGACGAGCTCTACGATCGCGTCTTCGTCCGGCCGCTGCGAACGCTGGGCGAATTCTGCTTTGCGACGGACCGCAACGGCATCGACGGGCTGATCTGGTTCATCGCCTCGATCCCGCGCGGGCTGGGTTTTGCGTTGCGCGCCTTCCAGCAGGGGGCGCTGCAAGGCTACGCCGCCGGCATGGCGGCGGGCGTGGCGATACTTCTGCTGCTGTGGCGCTGGCTCGAAACAGGCGGACAATGACGATCGGCCGGTCAGCCCAAACGGGCCGCACGGGCCGCTGAGCGATACGGATGGAACAGATCAGTCTCAACCTGTTGATCTTCCTGCCGCTGATTGCGGGCATCGCGATCTGGGCCATGCCCGAGCGGCTGGCGCCGCGCGCCCCGCGCGTCGCGCTGGCCGTCGGCCTGTTGACCGCCGCGCTGTCCATCTGGCTGTGGTGGATCACGGGCGCGTCGGAGCTGGTGGCCGAATGGCGCCTGAACTGGATCGCCGTCGGCGATGTCGCCCGCGACGAAACGGGGATGCAGGCGATCGTCAATGGCGTGCGGGTGTCGTATCACGTCGGGCTGGATGCCATCAGCGCGCCGCTGCTGGCCCTGACGGGCGTGCTGGTGCCGTTGTCGGTCGCGTGCAGCTTCACAGCGATCCGCACGCGCGTCCGCGAGTACTACGCCTGGCTGCTGCTGCTGACGGCGGGCATGTTCGGCGTGTTTGCCGCCCGCGACGTGCTGCTGTTCTACGTCTTCTTCGAATTCACGCTTGTGCCGCTGTATTTCCTGATCGGCATCTGGGGCGGGTCTGAGCGTCGCCGCGCCGCGAACATGTTCTTTCTGTACACGTTTGTGGGCAGCGTGATCACGTTCGCGGGAATCCTGTATCTCGCCATCCGCGCAGCGCAATTGACCGGCAGCCCGGTGATTCACTTCGATCTCGCGACGCTTTCGCAGCTCGATGGGCTGAGCCTGCGCGAGCAATCGCTGCTGTTTCTGGCGTTCTTCTGCGGCTTTGCCATCAAGGTGCCGTTCTTCCCGCTGCACACCTGGCTGCCGCTGGCGCACACGGAGGCGCCGACGGCCGGGTCGGTCCTGCTGGCCGGCGTGCTGCTGAAACTGGGGACCTACGGCTTCCTGCGATTCAGCCTGCCGATGGTGCCCGAAGGGGCCCTGGCCTGGGCCAACTTCATGGGCGTGCTGGCGGTGGCGGGAATCATCTACGGCGCCCTGTGCTGCTGGGTGCAGCAGGACGTCAAGAAGCTGGTGGCGTACTCGTCCGTCTCGCACCTGGGCTTCTGCATGCTCGGCATGTTCAGCTTCCTGCCGGTCGGGCTGAGCGGCTCCGTGCTCTACATGATCAACCACGGCCTGAGCACCGGGGCGCTGTTCCTGGTGGTGGGAATGCTCTATGAGCGCTACCACACGCGCGACATGAACCAGATCGGCGGCCTGGCCCGCCAGATGCCCGTCCTCTCCTTCTTCCTGCTGCTCTTCGTGCTTTCCAGCATCGGCCTGCCGGGGCTGAACGGGTTCATCAGCGAGTTCACGGTGCTCTTTGCCGCATACAATTCGACCTGGCTCGGGCCGCGTTTCGGCGCGCTGGGGGCGACCGGCATTCTGCTGGGTGCGATTTACATGCTCTACATGACCGGTAAGGTGCTCTTCGGACCGCTGCGCGAGCCCGCGCACACGCCCGACCTGTCGGCTGGCCTCTCGCGCGACCTTAACGCCCGCGAAATCGCGATCCTCACTCCGCTGGCCGCCCTCTGCATCCTGCTGGGCGTCGCGCCGCGCATCGTGACCGATTCGCTCGACGGGGCGCTGGAATCAGAGGTTGTCACCCGCCTGGCCGCGGCACAAGCGCCGGCGGCGCCCGCGGTCGCCGAGACGGAATCAAGCGAGCCGATGGCCTCCGCCGCGATCTTCGGTGAACCGGGCGAGCTTGGTCGATCGCCGCGACATCCTTCGGTCGAGCAGGGGGGCGCGCGTCCATGAACGGTCCGGTCTCGCTGCTGGCGATTCTGCCGGAAACCATCATGCTGGCGGCTTCGTGCGCCGTGCTGCTGGTGGCGCAGCTTCGCGACGCGGCGATCCGCCGCGCCGTGCCGGCGGTGGCGCTGGGAGCCTGCATTCTCGCCCTGCTGGTCCTGCGCCTGCCGACGCTGTTCGGGCTGTCCAGTCCCGGGGAGGAGCTGGTCCGCTCCGGCGTCGCCTTGGGCGATCTGGCCGCGTACGTGCGTATCGGTGCCGTGCTGATCGGCGGCCTGGTGGTGCTGGTGGCCTGGTCCCAGGGTATCGGCGCGGAGCGCGGCGAATACTTCTCGATGATCCTGATGTCGATCGCGGGATTAATGCTGGTAGGCTCCGCCGCCGACCTGGTCCTTTTGTTCATGGCGCTGGAGCTGGTCAGCATCCCGACGTACGCGCTGGTTTCGCTGAGCCGGCTGAATCCGCGCGGCCTCGAAGCGGGCACGAAGTACTTCTATCTCGGAGCGCTGGCGGCGGCGATCACGGCCTTCGGCTTCAGCTACCTGTACGGTGTGGCCGGCGGGGCGGTGCTCTCGCTGGACGCTGCGCAGAACGTCTCCGATGCGCTCTCGCGCCCGGGCACCGTTGCGTACGGCCTGGCAACCGTGGGTGTGGTGCTGTCGATCGGCGGCCTGCTCTTCAAGCTGGCCGCGGTGCCGCTGCATTTCTACATCGCGGATGTCTACCAGGGCGCTTCCAGCCCGGTGGCCGGAATGCTGGGCTTTGTTCCCAAGCTCGCGGGAATCGTCGCAATCTTCAAGGTGCTCGATCTGACCGGCTGGCAGACCGCCGACGGGCCGCTTTTCTGGATGCTCTGGCTGGTCGCGGCGCTGAGCATGACCGTCGGAAACGTGCTCGCGTTGCGCCAGACAAATGTCAAGCGCATGCTGGCGTATTCTGGCGTCGCGCACTCCGGCTACATGCTGGTCGGGGCCCTGGCCGGACCGTTCGCTGGCGAGGGTGTGCTGGGCGACGGCGCGGCGGCCGTGCTTTATTACGTCGTTATCTACGGCCTGGCCAACCTGGGCGCCTTCGCGCTGATCGACCTGCTGCGGGTCAACGGCCGACCGGCCGAGCAAGTGCGTGATCTGGCCGGCCTGCTGAGGCGCTCTCCGGGCCCAGCGCTGTTGATGGCGCTTGCGATGTTCACGCTGATGGGTCTGCCGCCGACCGCCGGCTTCTGGGGCAAGGTCGCGCTCTTTGGCAGCGCGCTGTACGCCGGGCAGGAGTTCACGGCCCAGCAGTATTGGTTCATCGTGCTGGTGGTGCTGGCCGTGGTGAATACCGCCGTGGCGGCAGCGTACTACCTGCGCGTGATCGCCGCGGTGCTGCTGTATGAGAACGACGAGCCGGCGGAACCCGCCCCGCGCGAGATGCAGTTCGTCGGCGCGGTGCTGTGCGGCCTGCTGACGCTCTTCTACGCGATTCTGCCCGGCTTCCTGCTCGAACCCAGCCGCATCGCTTCGCAGACTTTTCGAATCGCTCATCGGCCGGCGCTGGCGCAGCCGCTGGCTCAGGCCGCGCCCGCCGCACCGTCGGCGGCTACAGAAACAGAATGATCGCGAGCCACTCGATGCGTTCGGGCTGGCCGCGGAGCAGTTCCGCGGCCGCGCGCTGATACTCCGGCTGCCGCGAATTCCAGCGCTCAATGTCGGCATTCCAGAGCCGGCGAAGTTCGTGGCGGTCGCGCTCGAGGCGGGCAGCCGAATTTACCCATTCGGCCTGCGCGGTTCGCAGCGTGCGGGTTGCGCCGGCCGGGCGTTGCGCTTCGTCGCGAACAAAACCCGACCAGGTGCGCTGAAACGTGGCGACGCGCGTGTCGATTCGGCGGTCGGCAAGGCCGACATGCTGGCAGCCCGGTGTTCCGAGCAGAGTCAGGGCTAGCATCACCGCAAGTGCGGCAACCCGCATTGCTGCTCCTTTGCCGAAGCCAACCCGCACCCGCCGCTGGGGTGCGGCCGGTGCCCCGACTGGCAACGCCGCTAATGGCCATGTCTTCCGAGACATCGTACCCGCTTGCATTGCCAGCGCCGCACGTGAAAGGTTGCCCGCCACTTGAACTTTTTTTGCCTCGCGCTGGATGCGCGGGTATACTTCAGGTGTCTACCCTGATTCTGGGCGACCTTGCGGCGTTTGGATTGCAGTTCGAGCAGGTGTCTCGCAGCGCTGTTGGCGACGCGCCGAGTGAGTCCTGAGCCGCGAGCGTCAGCGAGTGAGTCGCATCGGCCTCCGGGGGAGGCAGGAAGAGCGCGGGTCGGATCGCCTCCGGGTTGTCCGACCCGTTCCGATTGATCAGGTGATCCGGCCGACGCGCAGGACGCGGTTCACGGTGCGCCCGGTTGCGCCGCGCTGCTCCGTGATCGTCGCGCGAGCCGCGTCGGCCAGCGCGCGGCGGCGTTGTGCGTCCGACAGTAGCTGCCTGAGCGTTTCCGCCAGCAACCCGGATCCCGCAAGCTGCACGCATCCGCCCGACCGCAGCAATGCCCGCGTTGGGTCTGAAAAATTCTCCATATGGGGCCCGAGCACGACGGCTTTTCCCAGCGCCGCCGCTTCGATCAGGTCGGATCCGCCCAGGGGCACGAACGAACGGCCGATGACGATGACGTCGGCCAGGCAGTAGTACTTGCGCAATTCACCGACGGTGTCGCCCAGCTCGATCCGCGGCGGGCCGTCCAGGGCCGCTGCCGGGGGCCGGCTGCGCCGCGCGCAGATCCACCCGCGCCGCTCGATCGCCTCTGCGACCGCGTAGAAGCGCTCGGGCTTTCTCGGCACGATCGCCATCCGCAGATTCGGAAACGAGTTCCGCAGCGTTGCGAACGCATCCAGCAGCAACTCCTCTTCGCCCGGACCGGTGCTGCCGGCGACCAACAGCGGGGCCGAACCGTCGAGGCCCATCTGCGCCGCCAGCTCGTCGCTTCCCGCCACACGGTCCGCCAGGTCTGCCGCGTCGAACTTCAACGAGCCGGTGACCTCAATCCGCTCGGACGGCACCCCCAGCTCGGCGAAGCAGCGGGCGTACTCGGCGTCCTGGGCGCCCACCCAGCTCACGCGCGAGAACATCCGGCGTGCGATGCTCCGGAGCAGCGGCCGGCGGAAGTGCCGCATGGTTCGAGCGCTGGTGACGCGGCCGTTGGCGATCACCACGCGCACATTCTCGCGGGCGGCGATCTCCATCAGGTTGGGCCATAGCTCCAGCTCCATCAGCACCAGTACGGTGGGGCGGATCCGCTCAAAGACCCGCGACACGGCGAAGGAAAAATCCAGCGGAAACCGAAAGACCGTGTGCTTCGGGTACAGCTCGCGGGCCCGCGCCAGCCCGGTCGCCGTCGTGCTGCTGACGACCAGCGCTACTTCCGGCACGCGCCGCTGGAACTCGGCGACCAGCGTGCGCGTCGCGTTGATCTCGCCGAGGGACACGCCGTGAATCCAGATGCAGTGTGCCGAGACCGGCCGCGACGGGACGTTTCCAAGCCGTTCACGGATGGCCAGGCTGCCGGCGCCGCGGCGCCAGCGGCGGACCAGCAGCCAGGGCCAGCCCAGGCAAACCGCCAGCCCGTAGAGCAGGTCATACAGCAGGGTCATGGTCGCCGTTCGATTTCGATCGCCCCGTTTGGCCGGGCCGTGGTTTCAGTCTGCGGCGGCTCATAGAATCGTCGCGGAAGTCTTGCCGGCGTACAAGGAGTCGTGCATGCGGGCTGGAATCGTCGTTCACACCCGATCGCGTGGCATGATAGCGGCACTCCGCGCGGGTGTCGCGATGGCCGCCGCCGCCTGCGCGGTGCACGCTGCGGCCGCCGCTGTGCAGAGCGCGCAGTCGGGGGCTTCCAGCGCACCCGCGGCCGACCTGGCGCCCGAGGTGGATCGGATTCTGTCGCGGCTGGAGCAGCGTCAGGTGGAGGACCTGCGCGCGGCGGTCACCTGGGAGACCGAGTACGTGCTTTCGGGCGATCGCGAGCGGAAGCGCGGCACGATCTGGTACAAGAAACTCAACCCGCTCGCATCGTTCAAGGTGAAATTTGACTCGCGCATCGTCGGAGACCGAAAGGAACCGCTGGGCGAGGAGCACCTGTTCGACGGCCGCTGGTATATCGAGCTTCAGCCGCCGCCGGCCAGGACGGTGACGCGCCGCGAGATTCGCGCCGCGGACGATCGGCGCGACCCGTACAAACTGGGCGAGGGCGCGTTTCCGGTGCCGTTCGGCCAGAAGAAGGCGGACATTCTGCGGGAGTTTGAGGTCGCGCTGCTGTCCGGCGCAGAGAAGCCCAGCGCGCGCGGCACCCTGCCGCCCTGCGACCGCGTACGGCTGACGCCCAAGACGGGTACGCACACCGCACAGCGCTACGAGTCCATCGATTTCTGGATCGCCCGCGAAGGCCCGCAGGCGGGCCTGCCGCTGAAGGTGATGGCCGGCCAGCGCGACGGAACGGGTGAAGTGAACTCGTACTTCACCGTCACATTCGACGACGTGCAGCTCAACAGCGGGTTCAACGAAAGCGTCTTCCGCATCGACACACCGCCTGGTTTCGCCGAGGTGGTCGAGCCGCTGGAGCCGAAAGCGCCTTGAGCCGCGGCGCCGGCGCACCGCACTGCGAGCGCCGCGGCTACTTCGCGTTGCGGTCGTCGTGCATGATCCCGAACAGCGCGCCGCCCGGATCCAGGCCGTAGGCCAGCCATCCCACGCCGGGGATCGCCATCCTGGGTACGGCGACCTGGCCGCCGGCCGCGAGCACCTGCGCGAGAGCTTCATCGACGTTTTCGACCTGAATCGTGTTGATGGTCCGCGGCTGGCCGTCACGCGAGGTCATCAGTCCCCCGTTGATGCCGTTGCCCTGGCCGGTGTCGACCAGCCAGTACGACTCGGTCCCCCATTGCTGGAACTTCCAGCCGAAAACCCCTTGGTAAAACGCCATTGCCTGGGCCGGGTCGGGCACGTGAATCTCGAAGTGAGTCGGCCGGTGCATGGGCAGCTTCCACGTGTGTTGCGCTGCGGGTCTGCGTTCCGCTCGCCGCGGAAGCCTGGCTCACTCTAACGCGGGGCGACTTGCCGCGAAACGCACGAATCAGGGGCGCAGGGGGCGCGGGCTGCGCCGTGGAAGATATACTGACGATAAGCGAATGGAATCCGCGCCGGTGCGAATCGGGCGGACAATTTCGCAGCGGCTCGGGAAGCTCGTCGGTGTGGCGCATCGCAGGCCGAAAGCAGGCCCTCTTCCACGTCGACTCCACGGACACGATTGTTGCCGACGTGCTGTGCATCCGCTGCGGGCAATCGCTGCGCGGCCGCTCGGTTCGCGCGGCCTGCCCCCAGTGCCTGCACCCGGCTTCCGACTCGGTCTATGGCGACTACCTGATTCACGTCGATCGCGCCAACGTCCTGCGGCTGATCGAAAGCTGCACCGCGGTCACGCTGGGCGCGTTGCTGGTGGGCGGCATCGTGCTGGCTGCGACGGTCGTTCACATCACCACCGCGGCGAGCTTTGACGACGCCGTCGAGCGCGCCTTCGACATGCTTTTCACCGGCGCGGTCATCGCGCCGCTGGTCGCTTTTGTCGGGCTGGCACTGCTGACCCGCCGGCATGGGTTCGATTACTTTCGAGCACGCTACGGCAACGCCGCCTTCGCGAAGCAAGCGATCGCGATCGGCCTGCTTCTGCTTGCGGCGGCCGGCGCGGCGCTGTACTTCGCCGGCGATACGACCCGAGTGCTGATTCTGGCCGCATGGACCACGCTGCCGGCGGCGTTCATGCTGCGCGGGCTGCAACGGCTCATGCTGCGCCTGCCCAACCAGCGGCTGGCGCATTCGTCGCTGCTGGCGTGCGTGGGGGTCTGTGTGATGGGCGCGGCGGCGGCGGGCGTTCAGCTGCTGCGGTTGCGGCCGGCCGATGACGAGCGCCTGTTCGCCACATTGCTGGTGCTCACGTTCTTCTCGTGCCTGGGCGGAGTGGGCATGGGCGTCGCCGTCCTGCGACTGCTGCTGCTGGTACGCCGGAGCCTGGCCGCGGTGATCGGCGCGACGTGACGGTGTTGCGGGGGCCGGTGCGCTTCGCCGCGATCGGAGGGAGCGCCTGGCGGGCTCATCTTCGCGTCGCCGCGCGCCGCGGGAACCCCGCTCAGCGCACCTTCGGCCAGGGCGGCAGGCGCTCGGGGTCCGGTGTGCGGGCGCGCAGCAGATAGCCTTCCAGCCAGCCGCGCGTGCGGTCCGGGTGCTCATGGCAGTAGAGCACGGCCTCGTGGTCGATCGCGTTGATGCGATCGTTCGCCGCCCGGATCGCGTCCATGCTGATGCGCAGGGCGACATCCACCGGCATGCGCTCCGGGTTGATGTCGATGCCAAACCAGCCTGTGTAGGCGTACATCTTGAGCGTGTAGAGCAGCGCATCGAGCTGCTCGGGTGAAACCACACCGACGTTCAGGTCCTGGTCATAGTTGCCCAGCGGCTGGCTGTTCCAGTGCGAATGAGCCAGCCGGCCCTCGGACAGCGGCCAACTGAAGGCGTACGCCAGGTCTTCGAAACCCATCAGCACGTGCCCGACCTCCGGGTTCATGCAGCACAGCGCGTGCCCCTCGTCCAGCAGCTTACGATTGGCGGGCGACTTCAGCTTTCGTTCGACCTCGCGGCACATCAGCACGCCTTCCGCGGTGGTGCCGAAGAGGATGTGACCGCGCGGCTCGTAGGGCTTGGGCTCAAACGCGACACGCACCCCCGGCGCGGTATCCATCGCCTCGGCCAGGCCGTCGATGAAACGCGCGCGCATGGCGACGTAATCGAGCCCAAAGCCGTTTTCGTAGCCGTCGATACCCGGCCAGACGACGGCGAAATCGGTGTCCAGCGCGCGGTTCATCTGGAAAGCGGCCTTGGCGCGCTCGATGGCCGTTCGCCGCGGGCCGGCGAGCGGGTTCGACAGCGATCCCCATTCGAACGGCTCATCCCAGAACAGCAAGGGGATGACCGTGATGAGCCTGATGCCGGTTTGGGCGCAGAATTTCTTCCAGAGTTCGACGTTTTCCTCGTTGATCTCATTGGGATAGTGCGCTTCGAGTCCGGCCAGGCCGTAGTCGTGCAATCGGGCGGCGATCTCCAGCCGCTGCTCGATGTCCAGGTCGGGCTTGTACTTCGCGTGAAAGCGGCTGTTGGGCGGCGAGAAATACCAGATGCCGGCGGAGAACCTGAGGTTGAGTTGAAAAGACTTCAGGTGTGCGAGCATCTCGCTCGTATCGCGACGACGGGCCTGCCCGCGCAGATCGTTGAGTGCCATGTCGGGCCTCCTGCGCGGCAGAATAGCCATCCGCGCCTGCGGCGCAAACAGCGGCGCCCGGCGGAAGTCCGGCCGGGCGCCGTGCGAAGCTGTCAGACAATCACTGGGAGCAAGCGACTACCGGCAGGTCGTGTCGCCGGCCTTGGACCAGCCGTCCGCGTGAGTCGCATCGACGTGATGCGGTCCGCTGCCGGCGGCGCTGAAGCGGGCGGTCGCGGTGCCGTTGTTGCGGACCGTGCGCGTCTGGCTTGTGCCGCCGTCGAGCTGGAAGGTCACCTGGGTGCCGGGCTCGGCGCCGCTGATGACCGCGCGGACAGTTCCGAGGATGTTGCACGTAACGGCCAGCGTGGCGTCGCACTCGTCGGGCTGGCCGTTGTTGTTGAAGTCCCGGGCGAAGCCCTGGTCGATTTCGTAGACGTCGCCGATTTCGTTGTCATTGCAGTCGCCGGCCTGGTAGATCGTGAATGAAAAGGCCGTGCCGCCGGGGTTGGTGCCGGTCGCGCTGCGGCCCGTGATGGTGGCGAAGGGCTCGCGACCCGAGGGATCAAGCGAGAGATCACCCGGGCCGAAGGACGCCGGCGTCTCGAAGGTCAGTCGACTGCCGATGAAGTTTTCGCCGGCGGGGTTCTGCGGAGTGTCAAACCAGGCCAGGGGAATCTCGACGCCCTGACCGTTCAGCCCGCGGATTTTCACATCGTCGGAGATGATGCCGCCTGGGGCGGCCAGCGTCGCCTGGGTGAAGAACGCTGAGCCCGGCCCGGTGATGAACGTATCGAACGCCTTGGTGTCGGTGCTGCTGGCGTCGAGGAATGGGACGTTCAGGTTCAGCAGCGGCGGGCCGAAGTTGGTCTCGTCGCTGGCATGCCAGATGCGGCCGGTTCCGATGACATCGACCGAGAATTCGGTCGCGGTCCAGTCGGCCGGCTCGGCCGTGGTATCGATCCTGAGGTCATAGGTGAAGTGTGAGAAGCCGCGGTCAAAGGCGGCCAGATCAGCCCCGCTGGTGGGTGCGGTGGCGTTTTCCAGCAGCGTCGTAGACTGACCGAGTACTACTCCCGCGGTCAGTAGTGACAATCCCAGTGCGCAGTGATTCCGCATGATCGGTTCCTCCAATCGCCCTCAGTTGGATCCTGTCCCCCGAATGGTCCATCATGCTACCGTTCGCGCATCGTTGGTGACAAGAGAATGTTGCGGACAGTGCGCGTCTGAGTCACGCCGCCGTCGCGTGAAGGCCGCCGGACGCGCGCGGGGCTTCCAACCGTCGCATGGAGTCGGCGCGCCACTGCCCGATTTGCGTATAATCCCGCCCCATGCCGACTCGAATCGCAGCCGTGATTGCCGCCGTGCGAACCCCCATTGGCCGCTACGGCGGCGTGCTGGCGAAGGTGCGCCCCGACGACCTTGCGGCACTGGTCATTCGCACGGTGGTCCAACGCGCCGGCATCGACCCCGTGTTGATCGAGGACGTGTACCTCGGTGCGGCCAACCAGGCCGGCGAGGACAATCGCAACGTCGCCCGCATGGCGGCGCTGCTGGCCGGCCTGCCGGACAGCGTCCCCGGCGCCAGCGTCAATCGCCTTTGTGCCAGCGGGCTGGAAGCCGTCAACATCGCGGCGCGCATGATTGAATCGGGCTGCGGCGACGTGTTCATCGCCGGCGGCGTCGAAAGCATGACCCGCGCGCCGTTCGTGTTGGCCAAGAGCGAGGAGGGTTTCCAGCGAAGCTTCGAGATGTTCGACACGACCATCGGCTGGCGCTTCACCAACCCGAAGCTCGCCAGGCTTCATCACCCGTTCAGCATGGGCGAAACCGCGGAGAACGTGGCCGAAAAGTGGGACGTGTCGCGCGACGATCAGGACCGTTTCGCCGCGGAGAGCCAGCGTCGCGCCTGTCAGGCGATCGACTGTGGTCGCTTTGCCGACGAGATCGTGCCGGTGAGCATCCCACAGAAGAAGGGAGAGCCGGTAATCGTCGCGCGAGACGAACACCCACGGCGGGATTCAACCGTCGAGACGTTGACCAAGCTTCGCCCTGCATTCCGCGAAGGCGGGACCGTGACGGCGGGCAACTCCAGCGGCGTGAACGACGGCGCCTGCGCGCTGCTGCTGGTTGAGGCCGCGCGGGCGCGGCAACTGGGCCTCAAGCCGCTGGCCTTCATCGGTGCCAGCGCCACAGCCGGGGTCGATCCGGCGTGCATGGGCATCGGCCCGGTACCGGCGACGAAGAAGGTGCTGCAGCGCGCCGGTCGGAAGCTGGCCGACCTCGATCTGATCGAGTTGAACGAGGCGTTCGCGGCGCAGGCACTCGCCTGTCTGCGCGAGCTGGGCCTGCCGCGAGAGATGTACACTGAAACGTGGTCCGGCCGTCCCCGGCTGAACCCCAATGGCGGAGCGATCGCGCTGGGCCACCCGCTGGGGATGTCCGGCGCGCGGCTGGTGACCACGATCGTGCACGAATTGCAGCGCGATACGAGCATTTCAGTGGCGCTGGCGACTCTCTGCGTCGGCGTGGGTCAGGGCGTGGCAACTCTGATTCAGCGCGCGCCGGATGCGTAGCGCGGTCCGCGCCACGCTGGATGCGTCCGCCCCCAAGCAGGAGTGCGCGCGTCAGGACGAGCGGTGCGCCGGCAGGTAGTAGTCCTGGAGATATTCCGCCAGCATTCGATGGGTGTTGAACCGGGCGCACACCGTTCGCATCGATTCCACCATCATGCGTACCCAGCCGGCCGGAAGCCCACGGGCGTCACGCCGGTAGAACAGCGGGATCAACCGCCGCTCGAGCACGGCGTAGAGCGCCGCGACGTCGTAGCGATCCTGTGCGGCGGAGGTCGCCTGCGATCGTGCATCCCCGATTGCAAATCCGTTGCGCCCGTTGTAGGCCTCGGGCCACCAGCCGTCGAGAATCGAACAGTTGATCCCGCCGTGCAGCGGCGGCTTCATACCGCTGGTGCCGGAGGCCTCCATCGGCCGGATCGGGTTGTTCAGCCAGACGTCGCAGCCGCTGGTCAGCATGCGGCCGACTTCCATGTCGTAATCTTCCAGCAGCACAACTTTGCCGCGAAACTCCGGCAGGCGAGAGAACTGAGCAATCTGGCGGGCGAACGCCTGTCCGCCAGCGTCGGCGGGATGAGCCTTGCCGGCGAAGACAAGCTGCACCGGTTGACGTGAGTCGTTGAGGATGCGGGCCAGCCGGCGACGGTCGTGGAAGATCAGCGGAGCGCGTTTGTAGGTGGCGAAGCGACGCGCGAACCCGATCGTCAGAGCATCGTCGTCGAGCACGGTCTGCGCGGCCAGCAGCTCGTCAGCCCCCGCGCTTCGCCGCAGCGCCTGGGCCAGCAGCCGCTGGCGGATGAACGTGATGAGCCGGCGACGCAGTCGGTTGCGGGTCCTCCAGAGTTCAGCCGGCGGGATGCGGCCGACGGCCGACCACCAGTTGTTCTCCGGTCCGGCGCCGATCCAGCGCGGCTTGAGGTAGCGGTCGTACAGCGCGCTCATCTCGGGCGCGAGCCACGTTTGTACGTGAATACCGTTGGTGACGTGGCCGATCGGGACGTTATGCGCGGCGGTGCCGTGGTAAAGCCCGGCCCACATCTGGCGCGTGGTTTCGCCGTGTAGTTTGGCGACGCCGTTGCAGTGCGCCGAAAGCTTCAGCGCCAGCACGGTCATGCAGAACGGCTCGCGCGCGTCGGCCGGCCGCTCGCGGCCCAGCGCCAGAAACTGGCTGCGCGACAGGCCCAGCGCCTCGGCCAGCGGCGCGAAATGCCGCATCAGCAAACCCGGCTCGTAGCGGTCGTGCCCCGCGGCGACCGGCGTGTGCGTCGTGAAGACACTGCTGCGATAGACCAGGCCAAAAGCGTCGTCGTACGAATAGCCCGCCTGTTGCAGGACGCGCAGGCGCTCCAGCCCGACAAAGGCCGCGTGGCCTTCGTTGAGGTGAAACACCGTCGGGTGCAGCCCGAGCGCCTCTAAGGCGCGGAAGCCGCCCACGCCCAGCAGGATTTGCTGTAGCAGCCGATGCTCGGGGGCGCCCTGATACAGCCGGTCGGTCAGGTTGCGGTCGGCCGGACGGTTGGCGGGAATGTCGGCGTCCAGCAGTACGAGCTGCGTGCGGCCGACGCGCATTCGGCGGACCTTGGCGTGGATCAGTCTCCGACCGACCGGGCACGCAATCACCGGCCCGCTGTCGTCGATCGGCCAGTCGCGGAAGTCGTAGGTCGGGAAGGCGACGCGCGTCGAGCCGTCGGACGCAAGGCTCTGGCGGTAGTAGCCGTGCCGATAAAGCAGCCCGACGGCCACCAGCGGGATGCCCAGGTCCGAGGCGCTCTTGAGATGGTCGCCGGCCAGCACGCCCAGGCCGCCGGCGTATTGCTGCATACTCTCGTGAATCGCGTATTCCGAGCAGAAGTACGCGACCAACAGGCCGCGATCGCCGCCGCGGATGGTGCGGTCAAACCAGGTGCGCGAAGCCAGGTAGCGGCCGGACTCGGTCTCGCAGCGTTCGAGCAGGGCGATGAAATCGGCGTCACGGGCGAGGGCGTCCCAGCGGTGCGGCGCGACCTGCGCCAGGCAGCGCAGCGGGGTGTGCTCGCTGGCCTGCCAGACCAGCGGATCCAGCGCCGCGAAGAGGCGCTGGGCGTCCGCGCTCCAGGTCCACCACAGATTCGCTGCCAGGTTGTGCAGCCGCGCCGGCAGATCGGTCGCGGTCGATTGCGCCGCCCGGTTCGCGGCGCCGCGGCGGGTTGCCATGGTCGCTCCTCAGACTGAGTCCGATGCTGGAAATCCTAATGCTGCCAGCGCCGCGCGGCCACTCGCCGGGTTCGTTGCGTGCGACGCACCAGCGGATACCATGCGGCTATTCGTCGACGCGGAGAAAGCCGAGCGCGGACAATCACCATGGCCGAAGTCATCCTCGAAAACGTCTCCAAGCTCTATCCCGGCAATGTCACGGCGGTGGATCGTTGCAGCCTGAAGATCGCCGACGGCGAGTTTGTCGTGCTGGTCGGCCCCTCGGGCTGCGGAAAAAGCACCACCTTGCGGATGATCGCCGGGCTTGAGGACATCAGCGACGGGGTCATCCGGATCGGCCCGCGGGTCGTCAACGACGTCGCCCCCAAGGACCGCGACATCGCCATGGTCTTCCAGAATTACGCGCTCTATCCGCACA
>CAYOHG010000010.1:0-17048 GCA_964403685.1 uncultured Planctomycetales bacterium | reverse complement strand
GTATACGCTTTCGATCGTGCCGGCGTTCGTGCGGCCGTTCCGGAGTGATACGCCGGTGGATCGTCGCGGCGCGGGCTTCGCGCTGATCTGGTTTTTCAGCCTGCTGGCGTTTTTCACGGCCGCCACGGGCAAGGAGACGCGTTACTTCCTGCCGGCCATGCCGCCCCTGTTCGTACTGCTGGGCGTTGAGCTGTCGGCGTTCTTCGACCCGCGGCGAGTGCCAACGCCTGGGCGCGACCGGGCGGCGCTGGCCGGCGTGGCGATGCTTGTGCCGGGCGCGTTTCTCGCGGTCGGCTGGTGGTTGCAGCGCTGGCTGACGAAACTCGAATCCGCAGGCGGCCTGTCGTGGGCCGAGTTGTCGGTTTCATTCGTCGTGGTGGGCGGCCTGATTTCAGCGGGCACGATCGCCGCGGCCATTCTGTACCTGCGACGGCGCGAGGGGGCGTCGTTCGCGGCCCTGGCCGGCATGATGTACGCGGTCTGGCTGTATGCCTGGCCGAACCTGCTTCCGCACCTGGCGTCGCAGCGGGAGTTCCGCGAGTTCGCCGCGCAGCTTCAGCAGCTATCGCCCGAGCAGCGCGCCTGCCTGCGACAGATCGCCCAGCAGGACCCGCGCATCATCTGGTATTCCGACGTGCGTTTCCCGCGGCTGATCGACCAGCTCGATCTGCTCGCCCGGCAGCAGGGCCGCCGCGACCCGGCGTTCGAGGAACGCGAGTACGGCCGGCGCATGATCGAAGCGCTGGAATCCCCCCAGCCGGCGCTGTTCGTCATCGGGCTGGAGCACTATCTGCGGTTCCAGGCGGTCGCGCCGGCGGAACTGGCGCGCGAAGGGCGTACGATGCCCGATTCGCACATCTGGGCGACCGCGCGGATCGGACCGTACAACCACCGTTACATCCTGTTCGGCAACCAGCCGCCACCGCATGGTCCGCCGGACACCGGCTGGCTGGCGCCGCTATTGGAGCGGGCCCGTGCCGCGTACGAGTCGGCCAGCGGCGCAGCCGGCCGCGGTTCGGGTGCGTCGGGCGCGGCGCCGCGTTCGCCCTGAAGGCTGGCCACTCGCGCACGCATGCTTCCAGGTGCCGCCATGAACGCCGCTGTGACCCGCTGGATCGTCGCCTGGCGCGAAATGGGTGGCGGCCGCGCGGCGCTGCGCGGGGTCGGTTTGTATCTGGCCGTGCGCCTGTGGGTGATGCTGGTCAACTGCTTTCCGGTGCGCGCGAATCTGGCCACGGCGCGGATGCTGGGGCGCGTGTGGTGGCGTCTTTCGCGGCGTCACCGCCTGCTGGCCATGGAACACCTGCGCGCGGCGCTGGGCGGCGAGTTGACCGAGGGTCGCCTGCGGCGGATCGCGCACGCGTCGTTTCTCCACTGGAGCCAGGTGTACCTTGTCGAGCTGGCCCTGACCCAGCGGTTGATCAACCTGTGGTCCTGGGCGCGTTACGTCGAGCTGGGCAATCTCAGCGGTGCGCTGCGGCGGCTGCTGGCGCAGCGCGGCGCGATCATGGTCACGGCACATTTCGGGAACTTCGAGCTGCTGGGGTACACGATCGCGCGGCTCGGATTGCCGATCGCGGCGCTGATGCGCCCGCTGGACAACCCGCTGCTCAACGACTGGCTGCTGCGATCGCGTCAGATCGGCGGGCTGGAGTTGATCTTCAAGAAAGGCGGCACCGGCCGCGCCGACGAAGTGCTGCGCGACCGCGGCACGCTCTGTTTCATCGCAGACCAGGACGCCGGCCGCAAGGCGGTGTTCTCCGAGTTCTTCGGCCGCCAGGCGTCGTGGTACAAGTCGATCGGATTGCTGGCGATGTCGCACCGCGTGCCGATCATCGTAGGCGGCGCGGTGCGCGTGCGGAGCGGCTTTCGCTATCACATCGAGGTCGAGCGGATCATTGAGCCGGACGAGTGGGACCAGCGCAGCGACCCGCTGCAATTCATCACCGACACCTATGCGGCCGCGCTCGAAAGCGCGATCCGCAAGCACCCCGAGCAGTACCTCTGGATTCATCGCCGCTGGAAGACGCGCCCGGCGGATGAGGGTGAGGCGTGACGGGCAGCCGAGCGCGTCGCCAGGCGGCGCTCAGGGCGCCCCCGGACCGTAGCGCAGCCGATAGACGCGTACCGTCACCAGCGCGGTGTCGAAAGTCTCCGCCAGCAGCACGCCGCGGGCGGTGTCGGGATCCTCCAGCGGCCAAAAGCGGTCCAGCCGCCACTTCGCGACGTAGTAATCGCCCTGCTCGGTGAATACGTCGTACCATATGATCCAGCGCACTTCCCGCTGGAGAAGCTCGGTCAGCAGCGCATCCCACTCCGCCGCGTGCAGGTCTTCCGGACCCAACTGACGGACGCCCGGCTGGCCGTACAGTCGCGCCAGGCCCGGAACCGGGCTGAAACAGCCCTCGCTGCCGCGCCGCTGCGCGTCAACCCAGCGGATCGCGTCGATCAATGGTCGCATCTCGCGCCCGCCGCCCAGTGTTTGAACGCCGACGCGTGCCTGAATGAGCGTCAGCGGCAGGAGCAGCGCAAACGACAGCCAGCGCAGCACACGCACCGGCACCGCTGCGACAATCAGCGCGAGCGTGCCGCATACGGCGATGCACGCCGGGGATCGCGGCCAATCCGGCCTGGCCCGCAGCAGATCGATCAGCGCAGGGCCCTCGCCGAAGGCAATGACGAGCGCCGCCGCGGCCGACGGGAGCGCCAGCGCCGCGCGCACGAGACGACCCGGCAGGGTGCGTTGGCCGATACGCCACGCTTCAGCCGCGCCGGCTACGATTGCGACGATCGCCAGCGGCGTCAGCGGGTATGCGAAGCGCGCGAAGTCGAAGGGGAAGGCCGCATGAACCAGGAAGTAGCCGCCGCCGGCAAGCAGCGCTACGTCCATCCCGGCGGCGCGTCGGAGCATCAGGCGCACGAACCCGATCGCGGCGAGCATTGCCAGTGCCGCGCCCAGCGCGGCCGCCAGGGCCGGCTCGAACTCCCCACACCAGACCGGCAGGCGGATCCGGCCCGGGTTCCAGACGCCGCGCGCGAACAGTTGCAGCGTTGCCAGCGGGTCGAATCGCCAGGCTTCGACGATCTGCGTCAGGTAATGATCGCGCGAGCGGCCGGGCCAGGTCCACGCAGTCGCGCCCAGCCAGAGGGTCAGCGGCGCCGC
Source organism: uncultured Planctomycetales bacterium (assembly GCA_964403685.1). Lineage (GTDB taxonomy): Bacteria > Planctomycetota > Phycisphaerae > UBA1845 > Fen-1342 > CAYOHG01. The sequence continues at coordinate 13,885 of CAYOHG010000010.1, read as the reverse complement.
GGCCAGCGCTGTGCGCTTCAGGATCGGCCCGAAGCGCGTCCCGCTTCGCCAGTCCCGCCAGGCCAGGCCGACCAGCAGGCCCGCCAGGTCGTAGCGCGTCAGGCTGGCCAGGGCGGCGGGAACATAGGCGCCGGCTCCGCCGCGCCCCGCGAGCAACAGCGTGGCCAGCAGCGTGCTTACCATCAGCGGCTCGACGATGGTGTGCGCGGTGCAGTACAGCCCGACGGGCAGCAGCGCGAACAGCAGCGCCGCCCAGCGCCCGGCGGGCCCGACCCAGAGGCACGTAAGACAATGAGTCAGGACGATGTTCAGCGGCAACAGGGCGGCGTTGAGCAGTTCTCCGGCCAGAACCGGCGCCGGCCGCGGCAATCCGCCGTGCCATTCCAGCAGCCGTGCCAACCCGGCCACCAGCAGCGGAAACAAGGGGGCGCGTTTGAATGTCGCGGGCAGGTCGCCGCGCAACAGTGCGTCGCCGGTTTCATACAACTCGAAGAAATCGCCGTGCGGCTTGGCGAAGTGCCCGAAGCAGGCCAGGCTCAGGAGAGTCCCGATCGCCAGCAGCAGGATGCGGTCGGCGTAGATCGCCGCGGGTTCGTCGGCTGGTGTGTGGGGGGGACAAGCACGGCCTGCGGCAGAGGGCGCCGTCGGGAGCGAGAGTGGCGGCCCGGTTGCCGGGGAGGTTTCGCGGGCGGGCAGCGGCTCGGCATCCGACTGGGTCACAGCGGGCATCAAACGAGCCGGCCGGGCAAGCTGTCAAGCCAGCCGCCCGGCCGATTCCCATCGTCGCGATGATTCGCAGTGCGCAGCGCTACCCGTCGCGCCGACGCACGAACAGCAGCCCCAGCGGCGCCAGCAGGGCCGGCAGCAGCCCGGTCCCGCAGGTCGGGATGAACGGCACGCTCAGGCCGCCCGAGCCGTCGCCAACCTCGCTGGAGACGTCGCCGGCACCGGCGGAAGAATCAGTGTCGCTGCTGGTGCTGGGATTCACAAAAGTCACGCCGGCAGTTTCCGGCAGTGCGACTTCGACCGTGAAGACGTCGCTGGTGGTAATGAACTGGCCGTCACTCAGCAGCAAGCGGAAGTAGAACGTTCCTTCCTGGAGCGCCTGCCACGAGACGGTATCGGTGTCGGCGCCGCTAAGGGCCTGGAACTTGTCACTGAACTCATCAACCTCCAGCGTGTCCCCGATGGCGTTGACCTGCACCCAGCGGAACGTCAGCTCGTCGCCGTCGGGATCGCCGGAGTCGCTGGCGTCGAGCGTGACGAAAGCACCCGGCGAGACCGCGCCGGCCGGTCCGGTGATGACGACGAAGGGCGGGTTCTCGTCGGGCAACTCCTCGACGACCGTGATCGTGACCGAGTCGGTCGTTGGCAGGGCGTTGAAGTTATCGTCAACCGTCAGGCGGTAGACGTACGTGCCGGGCTCGTCAAAGGTAAGCTCGGCGGTCGGTTCGGTCGCCGCGGACTGCGTGGGATCGACGTCAACGGGGCCGGAGATCCATTCCCAGGTGAACGAGAGTGTGTCTTTCTCGAAGACGTCTTCGTTGTTGTCGTCAAAGCCGACGTTGAAGCTGTCGAACGTCCGCGAGCCGTCGAGCGTGACGTTCTGGCCCACTTCGACCAGTTGATCGGCGCCCGCATCGGCGAAGGCGGTCGGGTTCACCGGCGGCAGCAGCGGGTTCTCCAGGACGAAGATGGTGCCGCTGGTGGCGACTACCGGCTCTTCACAGTTGCTGAGGAACCCGTAGGCATCCACGTCGCAGGGCGACTGGCTGTTGGCGACGTAGAAAAAAACGGTGTAGAAAACGTCCCACGAGATGTCACCGCGCAGCCGATCCTGATTCTTGCCGTTGAATTCAGGCAGACGGAAGCACTCGACGATGGTGTAGACCTCGCCGGTAGCCGGGGCCAGCCCCTCGTCGGCCGGGACGAACGAATTGCGCGATTTGGTGATCGGCGGGGCCTCCGGGGGGCCAATCGACCCGAGCGAGGTGTTCAGATAGAACAATTCGTCACCGGGCTCTTGCACGGGGTCTATCGGGTCGCCCGAACCGGAACCTTCGTCGACGAAGTCCGGATCGGTCACAGTGACGCTGAGGCGGATGACATCCAGTTCGTAGGCGAGGAAGCTGGGATCGTCCGGGACGAATGGCTCGTAGTTGCCATAGTTGCCGCCGGGGGCGGAGAAATTGCCGCAGAACGCCGGCACGCCGTTGGACAGGGGAAACACGTCGCCGCCGAGGTAGCGGCTGATTTCCCACTCGACGTTGGTGATGGTGGGCGGCGTATCACTATTCTGCGCGAGCGCTGGCGTCGCCAGTGCCGCGGCCGTGGCGAGCAACGCCCAATCGACCCAGCTATGCATCTGAGGACCTCCAAGCGTCTGCCGTCGAAGATTCTATCGACTTCCCAGGTGCCCCGGGCCGATGATTCACGGTCCGGTGAGCGTTATGACACAGTAATTGCCGTCCGCGTCGGGAATCGTGTCGAACGTAAACTGCACGGCCTGCCCTTCCAGGAACTCATTCGCCGCGACGCCGCCGCCGCCGACCTTCAGGAACAACCCGGGTTCGAACGGGTCACACTGGTAGGCGCTGACCTGACTATACGTCTTGCGACCGCCTTGTTCTTCCGTGGCGCCGGCCGTCACGGTCGGGGCGATTGGGCTTTCGTCATTGATCAGCAGCGCCCCCAGGGGTTCGCCGTCGAGCGTCCATTCGAATGCGATTCCATCACAGGAAACCGGGGGCTCGTGGAAGACCAGGATTACGTCCGGCGTAATCAGGTCAAAGGTCACGCTGCTGGGGCGTGGCGTCGTGGTCGCGTCCGCGCGCGGCGTCTGAAGGCTGACCAGGGTTGAGCCGGCCAGCCCCGGGCCGTTGTAGACAAAGGTGCCGGGCGGCAGCGTGAAGACGCTGCCGATCTGGACGGTTCGCGTCAACTGAACGTACCCGTCGGCCAGCAGCGCGTCCTGCTGATCAGCATTGCGGATGCTGCTGGTGTTCACCCAGGCGGCGAAAGCGGTGCTCAGGTCGACTCCGTCCAGATCGACATCGCCGAAGTTGTTGTTCGCCTGGAGAGTGACGGTCATCGCTCGGCGGAAGCCGCCAACCGTGCCGTCATCGCCACCGTCGCCGCCGTCATCGTCGCCGGTGTCAAAATCACCGAACGTCTCGGCCTGCTGGAGAAACGGGTTTCGCTCATCGGCGACCGACGCCAGGTCGCAGGCGACCAGCAGGGCCGCGGTCAATCCACCCAGGATCATCGCCGTTCGAAGCATCGCGCCGCGCATGGAAGTCCTCGCTGACAGCATGGCTCAGTCGCCCTGTCCGTAGATCAGATAGGCCTCGCCGGCGTGCACGCGATCGCGCGGGGAGGCGTTGATCGAGCCCAGCAGCAAATCCCGGCGGCCGTCGCCGTCGACGTCGCCGACGCCGACGATGCCGTAGCTGCGGTCGCCCTGCTCGCCCAGTCCGGCGCCGAGGAAGTCGGCGCTGGCCGCACCGACGAACACCGCGCCGGGCAGCGCTTCGGTGCCGATCTGTGCGACGCTGATGCTGCCGGTCAGCAGCCGCGAGCCGTAAATGAGGTACACCGCCCCGCAGTTGACGCGGTCGATCTCCAGCGTCCCGTCGAGGTCGGTGTCGGCCCGGACACTCTTGTTCGGCGCGGCCATCAGGATGTCGTCGAGTCCGTCACCGTCGACGTCGCCGGCGGAAACCACGCGCGCCCCCAGCAGGTCGCCTTCTTCCTCGCCGACGAAGATGACGCCCAGACCGCGCTGCGGGATTTCGGCGAAGGGAATCTCGGTCTCGGTCAGGTTGATCAGCTCGCGCGAGCCGAACATGACGGCCACGCCACCGCGGCGGGTGTTCGCCAGGGACGAGCCGATGACAACATCGGCAATGCCGTCGCCGTTGAAGTCGCCGGCGCTGGCCTGGGCGTCGCCAAGCCGCTCATTGGGCTCGCCCAGCACGCGAATACCGTCATAGATGCGGGCCTGCTGCGGATCGGAGCTGTTCAGCGGCAGTCCCAGCTCCTCAACCGACAGCTCGCCGCCGCGAACCAGATCGATCAGCCGGCCGAAGACGATGAAGCAGGCTCCGCGCGCCTCATTGCTCAGCGGGCTGCCGATGAGAATGTCCTGCAACCCGTCCACATTGAAGTCGCCCGCGGCGTACGCATTGCCCAGCCGCGCTCCGGCAAACCCGCCGTAGAAACGCGTTGTGCGATTGGTATCGGGTGCAGCGGTGGCGGCCTGGCCAGGGGTGAGCTGGCAGGTCGGCGGTGAATTGTCACCGTCGTCAAAGGCGTAACCCGGCGAGCCGGTGAACGCGGCGCCCCCGGGTCCGTCGAACAGCCGGAGATCGTCCAGGATGTAGTGATACGGGCCGCCGTGCGGCAACTGGCTCAACGCCGAGTCGTCGTTGGCACCCAGGCCGCGGTAGTCGCCCACGGCGGGAATGGCGTCGGAGTTCTCCCAGGGATACGACGGAGCGAATACCGGGCAGAAGTAGACACTTACGGCGCCGGCGCCGGGCATGCTGTTGTTCCGCGAGAAATTGGTCAGCGTGTTAACGAACGGGTCGCGGTTGGGAACAGAGATGATCAGCGAATTGAAGTCGTAGGCCGAGATCACTTCGCCGCACTGGTCGCCGAAGTCGTTGGTTGAGATGCGCGCGCCCAGCCGGATGGAGCCGAGCGACAGCGGCGTCGGGTCGAACAAGTGCCGGTGAAAGTAGGTGACGCCGCCGGCGCTATTGGGTGCCTTGGGGCCGTAGAACCCCTCCGGACATTCCGGTGGATCGCTGAACGGTGCGTGCGGGACTGTTCCGTATTCCGACAGGTCAATGAAATCTCGGCCGGGAAAACCGATATCGGGGCGCAGCGAGGACGACGACGCGACCACCACTCCGCCGCTGCGGAAGTAGCCGGCATTGTCGAGTCCGGCCGCCGTCAGCGCAAGCGAATCGGTAAAGGGCAGTCCGAACGCAATCTCGCGGAAGCCGTCCTGGTCCCAGTCGCTGAGCACAGTGAAACTGGTGATCCCGCGCGAGGGGCGAACCGGATCAATCGACTCAGGCACGCCGCCGAAGATGATTCCGCGGAAGAGCGTCCCCGTAGAGTTCAGGTTGATGCGGCCGATGAAGCGATCGGTTCGGCCGTGAACGAGATACGCCTCGCCGACGCCGGTGCGCTGCACATTGGATTGGTACAGCGGCTTGCCGAACTGCGCGACGATCAGGAAATCCGAAAAACCGTCGCGGTCGATGTCGGTCGTGCTGGTGACGAAGCTGCCGGCGTTGTCGCGCGGGTTGAAGCCCTCAAAGACGGCGCCCGGGATCGGGCTGCCCTGCTCGCCAAGCAGGCGCAGGTCCTGTACGTAGGCCAGTCGGGCCCGCAGGACGATCGAGCCGGGCGCGTAGAACGGAAAGTCGTCTACGCCGTCATTCACCAGCGCCAGCAGGCGATAGGTGCCCGCTTCGAAACCCGAGGTCGGCAGGTTGAACGAGAACTCGTCACCGGTCTGCGAGCTGCTCTCGCGCAGCAGGATTTCGTTGCCGTTGGGCTGATCGTCGGGGTCGAGGTAGATTTCGATCGCGACAGTGCTGTCCGGATCAAACACCGTCCAGTTCACCGTGAACGAGGGCACGATCAGCGGCGAGCGGTCGTAGGCGAAGTTGTCGCGCGGCGAATTGAAGAAGAACTGCGGCCGCTGATTCACGATCAGCCGCCCCGGGGCATAGTCGAACGTGGTCAGTTCGCCCTGCTCGTAGAGCACCACGCCGATCGAGTAGGTTCCCGCCGCCAGGTCGGTCGTGTCGAGCAACGCGGTGTTCTCGGAGAGCTGGATGTTCGAGGCAGCGGTGACTTCGTTGTCGTTGGTCGGATCCTGATCGGGATCGAAGACGATCTCGAGCTCGGCGAAGTTGGTGGTCGCGACCGTGGTCCAGTTCACCTCGACGGGCGTGCCGCCCGTGATTGACAGGTCCGACAGCGGCGAGAATACGTTAACGGACGCGACGGCGCCGATGGTGCTGACCTGGCCGACTCCGCCGGGGACGAACTCGGCCGGATTCTGCTGCGGGCATCCGCCGAGCAGGCCGATGGTCGACAGGAACGCAAGTGCGAAAGCCGCCTTACGCATGGTGATCCTCAATGCCCGATTGCGGTCCGACCCGCGATCCGCAAGCCACACTCTCCCCGCAGCGACGGGCACTACGGGGCGCGTCGAATAAACGCGTAGGTCTGGTAGCCCGAAAGCGTCGCCGCCGACGGCAGCACGGTGAAAGTCACCGAATCGCCGCAGTTGTAATTGACGCTGTCCTGAAGCAACGATCCAAACGGCTCGACTTCGATGACCGGGTCGTCGGCCTCGCCGGCCCCCAGCCGCACAAGCGCTCCGATTTCGGTCAGGTCGCCCACGTCGCCGAGAGTCATCTCGTCGATCGGGCAGAAGACGGACTCGGAGTATTTATCGCCGACCGCCAGCACGCCCGTGCGGACGCTGACGTTTCCATCGCCGTCGCGCCAGGAAACGAAATACTCGATCACGCGGCCGGCCTGGTTCTCAACTTCGAGAATGATGGTCGGGGCTTCGCCGGGCAGGTTCGCAACGGAGTCGCCCAGCCCGGCCGCCTGCAAGAACGCGGGATTGAAGAACGCCAGCGGATCGACGCAGCCGACGGGCAGAACCGCCGCCGCGCACGCCGCCAGCCACCCGCACACCCGTCGTCGCCCACGCGTCGCGCTCAACGCAGCTCTCCTTGCCGAATCAGCGACCCGGCAGCACCTGCAACTGAAGTCCGAAAACCACTCCATCGCCAATGCCGAACTGGACGGCCTCAATCTCGAGCACGTCGCCGCACGCCATGTCCGTCCCGACGACCACGGGTGTCCCGGTATAGACGATGTCGACCGCGTCGGCGTCTGTGACGGCAACGGCGGCAACCGTGTCGGTCGAGAAATCAGCGCTGGGCGCTCCAGGCGTGATCACGCCCACCGGGCAATCCAGCACCAGGCTGCGGGTTTCCCCGGATTCCAGGAAGTCCGTGGAGACCGCGCGCGCGTTGGCGGTCGGGTCGGCGGGATCATCCGAGACCGCGATCACGAAAGCCACCGCCGCCGAGGTCGAATTGGTGAACGCGACCACGATGCGCCCCTGCGGGGCGATGACGGTGTCGGGATCGAAGCCGATCGAACTGAGCAGGTTGGGGTTGATCAAGTCGGTGGCGAGCAGGCAGCCGCCACCCGACATCCCCAGAACGCCGCATACGACCGCCGCAAACCTCCGCTTGAAAGTCGTCATGCACTAACTCCCGAGCCGTCATCGCGACTCGTTGGCTGCCGCGGGGCCGGCGTCGCGGTTTCGGCGCGTCCGCCTGGGTCTACTCGAGCGGCGGATCGGCAGCAAACACCGCCCTTCGCCACCATTCTCACGCACGCCGACAACATCCCGAGTGTCCCGGATCGGACCTTTGCCGGCGGTCCGCAAGCCTCGCTAACTCTATGCCGCACAACATCCTGCGGCGCCGTTGAGGCGCGCTAATATACCAGTACGCTATGTACCGGGACGCCCGGGCGCAGCGCCGCCCGACCGCCCAGCGCCGCCAACTCGATCAACACCGAAAAGCCGACCACGTCGGCTCCCAGCCCTTGGATCAGGCCGTCGCAGGCCACCAGCGTACCTCCGGTCGCCAGCAGGTCGTCCACCACAAGGACGCGCGCGCCGGCCGGAACCGCGTCGGCGTGCAGTTCCAGCGCGTCGGTCCCGTACTCCAGCGCGTACTCATGCCGCCGTGTTTTCCAAGGCAGCTTACCGGGCTTTCGGGCCGGCACGAAACCCGCCCCCAGCAGCCGCGCCACAGCCGAGCCGAAAATAAAGCCGCGCGATTCGGCTCCGACAACCGCCGCAACGCCCTGGTCACGAAACGGCCGCGCCATCAGCTCAATCGACTGCGCGAACGCAGCCGCGCTGGACAGCAGCGGTGTCACGTCGCGGAACAGTATTCCCGGACGCGGAAAATCCGGCACGTCGCGGATCAGCCGACGAAGCTGCTCCGGACCGGCGTCTGCATTCGACCTGGTCGCTCCGCTCATGCCTGAGTGCCCGTCCAGAAACGATCGACTCCGCGCCGTCGCCTTGCGATTCGCCGAATCGTAGTGGCAGCGCGGAGCTGCCGCAACGGAGACTTCCCACCATTCAACCTTCGCCGTGCCGATCCCGATGAAACTAGCCGGGAGCCATCCAGGCGATGAGTGCGCTGCTGCTGGCCATCTTCGCAACGAGTACCCTCGGCGGAGGCCTGCTGTGGGCGCGTGAGCTGGCCGAGACGAAAGCTTGCGCCGGTCGGCTGCTCGATCTGTACGCGGAGATGCTCTCGGAATCCCGAGCCGCCGCCGGCCGCCAGAAGGCGCAGACGGCGGGTCGGAGCGGGCCCGGCGCCAATTCCATTCCGATCGCCGCACCGGCGCCGCCGCCGTCCGCGCAATAGCTACCGGCCTACACGCCGGCAGTGCGACGGGTTTCCGCCAGACAGGATCGGCTCAGCGCGCAGCGACTGCGCGTCAGACCCGCCCCTTGCCATGACATTGCTTGAATTTCTTGCCCGAACCGCACGGGCAGGGGTCGTTGCGGCCGACCTTGGGCTGCGCGTGCCGGAAGGTAGCCGCGCCCGGCTCCGCCGCGGCAGGTTGCCCGGGTGCCGCGCCGGCTTGAGCGCGCTCGCGGGCGGCGCTGGCGAAGCCCGCGCCGGTCGCGTCGGCGTGTTGGGTCTGCATGCTGGCGAATTGGGCCGGGGGCGTTGGAGCCGCGGACTCGGGCGCAGGGGTCCTGGGGGAAGGCTCGGCGCTGGTCGCGGTCGTGAGCTGTACCTTGAAGATCAGATCGGTGACACGCTCGCGGATGCTGCGCTGCGTCTCATTGAACAGGCGCGTCCCCTCGCGCTTGAACTCGATCTTGGGATCGCGTTCGGCGTAGCCGCGCAGCCCGATGCCGTGGCGCAGCAGGTCCATCGAGTACATGTGGTCTTTCCAGACGGTGTCCATGGTCTGGAGCAGGACCAGCCGTTCGAGCTGCGTCAGCTCGAAACGCAGCATCTCATAGCCGCAGCGCTTGAGCTGCTCGGCCAGCTCGGGGCCCGGCTCGGCCTTGGTGCGATCGAAGCAGGCGCCGAAACGCCGCTCAGCCCAGGCCAGAATTGCATCGCCGGAATGCTGGCCGAGGGCCGCATCGACTTCGGAATCCAGCTTGCCGTTGGAGAGGTAATCTTCGTTCAAGCTGCGCAGCTCGGTGAAGATGTCCTCCTCGCTCTTTCCGGCGAAGTGCTCGTACGTCCAGTTGGTCGCGTACTTGCGATTCGCCCAGCGGCAGATCACGTCGTGGACCGCGTTGACGTTGCTGCCGCCGCGGTTGGCGGCGTATTCCAGCAGTGCGCGGATGGGATACTCGACCTCGCGCTTGCGGTAGGCGGCCCGCATCAGCTCGCCGATCAGCCGCTCGGCGTCCTCGCGGGTCGCCTGGGCAAGTTGGTCCAACGGGATATCGACGCCGAATTTGTCGAGCGCCCAGCGGAGCAGCCGCTGGCGGCTGAACTGCTTGTCGACAAAGGTCGACAGCGGGTCGAGGTCGGCGGTCTCGACGCGCCGGATGGCGGCCTCGACGATCTGCTCGACCAGTTGCTCGGGTTCGCCCTCGGTGACCTGCCGCTGCGTAAGCGTCAGCCCGAACTGTGCGGCCCAGTTGACCAGCCCGCGCACGTCCCAATCGGAGCGCTCGACGTCCGGATCGACGTACTCGCCGAAGGTGCGCTGAACGGAGCTGCGCAGCTCGTAGCTCGCCATTTCGCGGACCTGCTCGCGCAGCACGCGAAGGTCGCTGGTGTCGATCTTCTCGGCGTCCAGCATCACTCCCAGGTGCTGCGAAGCCCATTCCGCCACGCAGTGCGCCGGGAAGCGCACGTCGTAGAATCGATCGACTGCGTCGGCGACCGTCTCGTCGATCATCTCCCAGATCAGGCCGCTGAGGTCTTCGCCGTGAATGACGCGCTTGCGCATCGCGTAGAACTGCTTGCGCTGCTGGTCCGGCACCTCGTCGTATTCGAGCAGGTTCTTGCGAATGCCGAAGTTGCGTTCTTCGACCTTCTTCTGGGCGCGCTCAATGCCCTTGGTGATCTGCTTGTGCTCGATCGGCACGCCCTCCTCGAAGGCGTACTTGCCGAGGATGCGCAGCACCCATTCGCCCATGAACAGCCGCAGCAGGTCGTCTTCCAGCGACAGGAAGAAGCGCGAGCTGCCCGGATCGCCCTGGCGGCCGCAGCGGCCGCGCAACTGGTTGTCGATGCGGCGCGCCTCATGTCGCTCCGTGCCGATCACGTGCAATCCGCCGCAGAACGCGACGTTGCTGCCGAGCACGATGTCGGTGCCGCGGCCGGCCATGTTGGTGGCGATGGTGACGTTGGCGACCAGCTCCTTGTTGCGGCCGCGGACCTGCTCGTGCCGCTGGCCGGCCTTGGCGACGATTTCGGCCTCGCGGGCGTGGTTCTTGGCGTTGAGCACCTCGTGCTCGATGCCGTGCCGCTGTGTCAGCAGCTTGCTGAGCTTCTCGGAGTTCTCGACGCTGGTGGTGCCGACCAGCACCGGCCGGGCGCCGACCTCGTCGCCGGCCAGTTTGAGGTAGGCCTGCTCGAGGGCGGCGGCCTCGCCGCGGCCTTCGTTGAAGGTCTTGAGCGCTTCGTCGATGGTGGCCAGCTTGTCGGCGAATCCATCGGTTTCGCCCGACTTGATGCAGATCTGAACCTGTCGGCGCACCTCGCGAAGCATGTCGAACAGGGACCAGGGGTCGCCTGGAAAACCCTTGTGGCTGTAGGAGTAGATCTCCTCGACGATCGCGTCGTACTTGCTCTCGACCGAGCGGTAGAGCTTGTCGTTGAAGTCCACCCGGCGAATGGGCTTGTTGGTCGGAATGGCAATGACTTCCAGCCCGTAGATGCGCATGAACTCGTCGGACTCGGTCATCGCCGTGCCGGTCATGCCGGCCAGTTGCCGGTAGAGCTTGAAGAGGTTTTGCAGCGTGATGCTGGCGAGCGTCTGGGTCTCCTGCTTGACGGTCACGCCTTCCTTGGCCTCGATCGACTGGTGCAGGCCGTCGGACCACTGCCGGCCGTGCATGAGGCGGCCGGTGAACTCGTCGACGATGACGATCTGGTCCTCCTGAATGACGTACTCCTTGTCGCGCTGGTAGCACAGGTGCGCGCGGACCGAGTTGTCGATCAGGTGCGGCCAGTTCATGTTGCGGGCGTCGTAGAACGTGCCGATGCCCAGCTCGGCCTGGGCGGCCTTGGCGCCCTGCTCGGTCATGTGGGCGCTCTTGCGGTCCTGCTCGACGACGAAGTACTGCGTGTGGCCGATCGCCTCGGCCTCATCCGTCGAGAGCCACATCGGGTCGGAGCGGAACTTCTTGATCCCGTCGCGGAACTTGGAGTCGTTGCGAAGCTGCGGCGGCGCGTCGCGCTCGACCTCGTCGATGCGCTGGCGGAACTCGCGGACGGCCTGCTCCTGCTTGCGGATCAGCGAGCGGGCGACGTTGTCGGCCACCTTGTACTTGCGGACGTCGTCGTGCGCCGCGCCGGAGATGATCAGCGGGGTGCGGGCCTCGTCAATCAGGATGCTGTCCACCTCATCGACCACGGTGAAGTCCTGCGGGCCCTGCACCAGGTCGCTGGCGTAGATCTTCATGTTGTCGCGCAGGTAATCAAAGCCGAACTCGCTGTTCGTCCCGTAGGTGATGTCGCACTAGTAGGCGCTGCGGCGGATCTGCGCGTCGGGTCCGAAGGTCGGCATGCCCGCGTTGATGTAGCCGACACTGACCCCCAGCAGATCGAAGATCGGCTTGCAGAACTCGGCGTCACGCCGGACCAGATAGTCGTTCACCGTGACCATGTGGACCCGCAGGCCCTGAAGCACCTTCATGTAGTTGGCGGCGTAGCAGACGATGGTCTTGCCCTCGCCGGTGCGCATCTCGGCAACCTTGGCGTCCTCGATCACCTTGCTGCCGATGAGCTGGCATTCGAACTGGCGGTGATTCCGCGCGCGGCGCGAAGCCTCGCGAACGCACGCATAGGCCTCGGGGCGGATCGCGTCGAGCGACTCACCCGCCGCCAGCCGCTGAACAAACTCCTGCCGCTTGGCGCGCAGCGCGTCGTCCGGCAGGGCCCGGATGCCTTCATCCAGCGGGTCGATGGCGCTGCGGACCACCTCGCGCAGCGCCAGCACGACGCGGTCGTTGCGACCCGGCAGGAACTTGCTGATCATCCAGACCAGGTACGCCAGCCAGCCGGCCGTGACGAAGGAGAACAGCACGCCGGCGCGTTCCGGCGTCGCCCAGGGGAAGCCCAGGGCCGGCCCGGCCAGCAGCAGCAGCAGCACGAGCAGCCAAAGCGCCGTCACCAGCGCTCCGCCGCCGATCAGCTTCGGGCTGGTGCGGGCCCGATGCCAGAAGATCGCCGACGGGCGCGTCGCGTCGCGCAAGACGTCCGTATCACCAATGCTCAACAGCGAAATCATCGACGAAAATCTCTCCCGGCGGCGGAATGAATACGACGCAGACTCAACCCTTGGCGCGCTCGAGGTATTCGCCGGTGCGCGTGTCGACGCGCAGCATCTCGCCGTTCTCGATGAACGGGGGCACGCGGATGCGCAGGCCGGTCTCCATGACGACGTCTTTGGTCTGGTTCGTGGCGGTGGCCCCACGGACCACCGGCGGAGCTTCCACGACCTTCAGCTCGACCACATCGGGCAGCTCAACGGTGACGACCTTGCCGTCGATCAGCCCGCAGGTGACCGTTTCATTGCCGCGCAGATACATTTCGGCGTCCGGCACGGATTCGGCCGGGACGGAGATCTGGTCGAAGGTCTCCTTGTCCATCATCACGTAGTGATCGCCTTCGCGGTAGAGGTACTCATAGGGCCGGGTGTCGATAAACGGCGTTTCGACGCGGTCGTCGACCGCGAAGCGCACGTCCAGCAGTTGTCCGGACTTGATGTTTCGCAGCTTGGTCTGGATGTAGCTGCGCCAGTTGCCCTTGGAGACCAGTTGAATGGTGTGGACGGTGTAGTACTGGTTCTCGTGCGAAACCAGCCGGCCCTTCTTGAGCTCGCTTGCCTTGATCATCCGGGCGCTCCTCGAATCGCTACCGACGCCATCATTCCGGGAAGTCTCGGAGTCCGCCCGCCGCGGGGGGACACTGCGCGCCACTCCCTCGCCCCTGGGGGCCGCGAATCCGCCAGTATAGCGGCGGGCGGGCGGGAAGGCGAAGCGCCCCCGCCCCGCTGGCGCCAGCACAGGAGCGTCAGCGGCGCGACGCGGGCCGGCGCGGCAGCAGCGCGCCGCTACGGCGCTGATACTCGCGGTAGGCGTCACCGAAGCGCTCCAGCAGCGCTGCTTCCTCCGCCGGAATACGATGCCGGATCACTCCCACCGCCGCGGCCACGCCCAGCAGCATGAGCCAGCTGGCGGTCATCAGCGCCACACCCGCCCAGCTCAGCAGCGCGAAGGCGTACAGCGGGTGGCGCACCCAGCGGTAGGGGCCGCTGGTGACCAGTCGGCCGGTCGCCCGGGCTCCCAGGCGGCGGCTGAGGTTTTCGCCGAGGTGAGCAAACGTCCAAAGTACGCCGGCGAACCCGAGGATCGCGATCGCGGCGCCCGCCCAGCGCCAGCCTGTCCCCAGCCGCAGATAGCTCCAGCTTATCCAGGCGGGATTGAACAGAAAGGCGATCAGCGGTATCAGCACGAGCGGAGCGGCGCATAACACCCCGAGCCAGAAGCCGCGCGGGTCGGCGCGCGTCTGCATCGGGCCGCCGCGCCGCTCGGCGCGCCATTGGAAGC
>CAYOHG010000009.1:0-17090 GCA_964403685.1 uncultured Planctomycetales bacterium | reverse complement strand
GGCATTGCGTTCGCGGAGGGTGCGAGCGCCAGCGAGGCGTTCAAGGCCAGCGAAGGATCGCCGGGGCGGTTCACGAGCCGCCCTTTCGATTGTCGCGGCCCGGGGCGCGCTCGGGCTTGCGATTGCGCGGGGTCGTCCGCCCGTCCTTGCGATGTCCGGAAACCTGGTCGGCCTGCCGCTGGATTTCCTCGGCTCGTTCGGCCATCCGTTTCATCAGCCGCGCGATGAACCCGGGCTTCGCGGAGACGGCCGGCCGTGGGCCGAGCGACTCGCGGCGCTGCGTTTCCGCGCGGATCTGCTTGCGGATGATCAGCGATTCCACGATCCCGAAGACGTTGGTGATCATCCAGTACAGGTTCAGCCCGGCCGGCATGTAGTAAAACATCAGCGGGAACATGATGGTCATCATGTAGCTCATCATCTGCTGCTGGCGAAGCTGCTCCTCGGGCGTCATGCCCAGTGCGTCCTTGTACTGCTTGCCGGTGGCGGCCTGCTTCTTGAGCTCCTGCGTCGGCTTGGGCATGTACTTCTGCTGAAGGAACATGCTCACGCCCATCAGGATCGGCAGCAGGTTGAACGCCGGTATGTTCGCGAACATGAACGGCAGCACCCAGCCGAGCACCGGGATGGTCAGGCCCTGCGCGCCGAACGTGAAGAACGCGTCCGGAGCCGACAGGTCGCGGATCCACCAGCCGTCGAACGGCGCGTGCCGAAGATGAACGTTGCTGTTCAGCCCAGACCACAGCGCGATCAGGATCGGCATTTGCAGAAACAGCGGAATAAAGCTGATGAAACCGGCGGCGGGATTGACGTTTTCCTCGCTGTACAGCCGCATCATCTCCTGATTCAGCTTCACCTTGTCGTCGGCGTACTTTTCCTTGAGCTCGCCGATCTTGGGACCCAGCCGAACCTGTACCGCCTGCATGCGGTACATCGACTTCTGCTGAAAGACGGCCAGCGGGTGCAGCAGCGTGCGGATGATCAGCACCAGCACGATGATCGCCAGCCCGTAGTTGCGGACAATCAGGTAGCTCACGTCGAGCAGCCACGACATCAGCTCCGTCAGCCAGATGAAGCTGCAACAGCAACTGGACGAGTCGAAGTCGTGGACCCCGATGTACCCCAGCGTCGCGCGGTTCACGAACTCCGGGTTGACCGCGCGCAGCTCGTCGGCATCCTTCGCGCCGGCATACAGCTCGTAGTGCTGCGCCAGCGACTGCCCCGCTTCCAGCGTGCGCTCCTGCGTGATGAAGCGCGCCAGAATGTCGCCCACGTTTTCCGCGATGTTCGGCGCCGCAAGCACCGCGTACGCACGGCTGAGGAAATCCGCGTCGCCCTGCGCTCCCAGCGGCCGCGCGATCACGGTGAAATACTTGTTGGCCAGCGCCACCCAGACCACCTGCTCGTCGCGCTGGGACGAGCCGATGAAGCGCTCCTTTCCGCCGCTGAGCCCGTTACGCTCGACGTGATCGAGCGTGATGCCGCTGGCCGCGCCGCTGGGGCCGTCGTACGTCCGCCTCGCCCAGATCACCCGCCGCACTTCGTACTGCTGCATCGGCTCGCGCGGCACGCCGACTGCACCGTCCTGCTCGTAGGCCACGCGCAGCGGCGACCCGCTGCGGTTCTCCAGCTCCATCGAAAGCCGCACCAGCGGCTGGCCGGCCGTCAGCTCGAAGGTCTTCCGCAGCGCGACGACTTCCGCGCCCGCTTCGGACCGCAGCACCGTCTCAAACACGGCGCGGCGCGGTGAACGCTGCGCGACGGACCAGATCAGCTCGGCCGTGGAATACTCGCTGCCGTCCACCCACACGCGGCGCGTGCCGAAGGACGAGACCCAGCGCTGCCCGTCGTCGACCGGCGACAACAGGCGATACGGTTCGTTCCCCTCAGGCCGGACGCGGTGCCGATAGCGATTCCCTTCCCGGGCAATCAAGTCCAGCGTCGTCAGCGAGCCGCCCAGTGGCGTCAGCTCGAAGCGCAGGGCGTCCTCATCGCCCCCGCCGAGCGTGAAGGCTTCGCTGGGCAACGCGCTGCTCAGCACCAGCCCCTGCTGAGACGTGCTGGCGGTCGTCGCCGGAGCGCTGCCGGGCGCGCTGCCGGGGGCGTCGACCGGTCGGCTGTCCGACGGCGGCGGTGCGGGTGGCGGCGGAAACAACCGGTTGATGACGATGCTCGCCAGGAAGTAGACCGCCAGAGCGGCGAACAGCGCGGAGATCAGTCGGCGGGTATCCATGCACCCTCACCAGGAACGGGCAGCTCTCAGCGGCAGGCGGCCGGCGTGTCGCAAGGCCGGACATTGTAGGGCCTGCGCCCCACGCCGCAACGCCGCCGCTGGCGCATGCCCGCGCTTCCGCTACACTCCCGGCAGCACCAACACCGGACCCGCAACGGAGTCGCGCATGGGACTCATGGACGGCAAGAAGGGCTTCATCTTCGGCGTGGCCAATGACCATTCGCTGGCCTGGCACATCGCCGAGCAGCTTCACCGCGAGGGCGCTCAACTCGCCTTCAACTACCTGCCCAACCCGAAGATGGAGCGCCGCGTGCGGCAGCTCGCCGAGCCGATCGGCGCCCGGCTGATCGTCCCCTGCGACGTTTCCGACGACGAGCAGATCAAGAGCGCGTTTCACCAGGCCCGCGAGGTGCTCGGGCCGCTCGATTTCGTGCTGCACTCGGTCGCGTACGCCAACCGTGACGCCCTGACGCTGCCCTTTCACGCCACTACCCGGGCGGACTTTCTCCAGGCCATGGACATCAGCGTGTACTCGCTGGTCGCGCTGTGCCATCACGGGCAGGCCTGCATGGCCGAAGGCGGCGCGGTCCTGGCACTGACGTACTTCGGCTCGGTCAAGGTGGTTCCGGGATACAACGTCATGGGCGTCTGCAAGGCGGCGCTCGAATCGTCGGTTCGCTACCTGGCGGGCGAGCTCGGCCGCGAACGGAAGATCCGTGTCAATGCACTGTCGGCCGGACCGGTGCGCACGCTCTCCAGCTCGGCCGTCGCTGGGTTTACACGCATGCTCGACCATTATCCCGAGAAGGCGCCGCTGGCGCGGAACATCGAGCCGGCCGAGGTCGGCAAGAGCGGCATGTACCTGCTCAGCGACCTGTCCAGCGGCGTGACCGGCGAGGTGCACTACGTCGACGCCGGGTACAACATCGTCGGCTGGTAGGGCGCAAAGCGAAGTTCGCGGGCCGATTCGCCAAACGCTGGACCTCACGCCCCAGGGCGGGGCGGGTTTTACTCTTCAAGCGGGGTTTGGACGTCAACCCGCCTTGAGGCCGCCAGCTTTTCCGCTGCGCCCGGCGCCCTGCGGGCCGGGCCGCACTCAGCACGAAAGTTCGCCCGAACCGAATCCGAATGAATCCAATCCCCACCCGTCGACGTATCTCTACCGGAGGCCGATTCGCGAAACGGCCGGGCGCCGGGGGACGCCAAGGCGCCTGCGGGCCGCGCCGGGCGCCATAATCGCAGCGGGATTGGGTTGAAGCCCCGTCGCGTGCGCCGTTCGGCGCGACGAACTGGAGTCCGGGCATTTGAGCGGTCCCCTGATGCTCAGCGACGAAGTTCTCCTGGAACGTGTATCGCACGGCGACGCCGGCGCTTTCGCCGCGTTCTACGATCGCCACGCCGGCCGCATTCTGGGTTTGCTCTCCCGACTGTTAGGCGACCGTGCGGCGGCGGACGACGTGCTTCAGGAGGTTTTCGTGCAGGTCTGGTCGCAAGCGCGGCAGTTTGATTCCAGCCGCGGCGGACCGGTGCTGTGGCTGGTGATGATCGCCCGCTCGCGCGCCCGCGACTGGTGGCGTCGTAACGGCCGGTTAACCGACACATTGCGCGACCTGGGCGATGCGTACGCAGCGACTGACGATCAGAGCGGCGAGCTCGAACGCTCGGAATCGGCCGACCTGACCCGCCAGGCGCTGGCGCAGCTCCCCGAGGAGCAGCGCTCCGCGATCCGGCTGGCGTTCTACCAGGGGCTGACGCACGTTGAGATCGCCGACCGCCAGCGTGTTGCGCTTGGCACGGTCAAGACCCGTATTCGGCTCGGCATTCGCAAGCTGCGGGGCATCCTGGGAAGCCGCATGAGGGCCGTCGCGTCATGACCGAAGCCAACCGCCATCCCGATCCGCACGAACTGGCCGCGCTATACGTCTGCGGCGCCCTGACCAGTGACGAAGCCGCCGCCGTCGAGCGCGCCGCCGCGACTGATCCACAACTCGCGCTGGCGCTGCGCGAGGCGGCCCCGCTGGCGGCCGATTTGCTCACACTGGTTCCGGCGTTGAAACCCGCGCCGCACACTCGCGACGCACTGCTGGCGCGCGTTACGGCGCAGCCGATCAATGGCGTCGCACGCCGCTCGGCGGAGCCTACCGCCACGGGTGCCGACCGTGCGGAGGTCTCGCCAGCTCCCGATCGCGCCGAACGACCGGACGCCTTCGGGGCGTCTGCGCCCGGCGCAGCCAGTCCATCGGCCGACTCGGCCCCCGCCCCGAAGACTCCGCAAGTCTGGAAGCAGTGGGACTCGACCAGCGCGGGTGGGGCGCTCTTCACGCTGCGCTCCGACGCCACGCCCTGGGAGCCGACCGGCATCGAGGGGATTGAGATTCGCCGGCTGTTTGTGGATCGCCAGCGCAACCAGACGACCATGCTGATCCGCATGGCGGCCGGGCGCTCGTACCCGCGTCACGTCCACGGCGGCGCGGAAGAGTGTCTCGTGCTGGAAGGTGATTTGCGCGTCGGCGACAACGTGCTGCACGCCGGCGACTACCAGCGGGCGCCGGAAGGCAGCCTGCATGGCGTGCAGGCAACCGACGGCGGCTGCGTGCTGCTGATCGTCTCGTCCCTGACGGACGAGCTGGTGTAGCGCCGCGGCGGCGTTCGCGCGAGCCGGCCGGCGCCCGCGACCTCACTACGAGCGCAATGCAACGGCCATCGGCCTTCGTAGAATTCGCACATTCCGCGAGGGCGTTTCGCGCTGACGTTTTCGGCAGGGTTCCGTGTCGCTGCGCTACTCGGAATGACACCGCCCCTGCCCTCGCCGCCGCTACTCACCCCCGCGATGGTCGTACTTCCAGATTCGCTCTTCGCTACTCAACCTTCGCGGTTTTCGCGTGCCCCTTCACCGTTTCCGCAATGCCTGTGGACCGTCCCCCGGCCGGTGCGAGCTGCGCCAGGCGCACCGTGAACGTCGTCCCCTGCCCGGGCACGCTCTGCACCGCGACCGTGCCATGATGCGCGTCCATGATTCGCGCGGCGATCGGCAGCCCCAGCCCCGTGCCGCGGCCATCCTTTTTCGTGGTGAAGAATGGCTCGAAGATATGCGGCAGGATATCAGCCGGTATGCCCGTGCCAGAGTCGCGCACGTCGATGGCGATGGCGTCCTGCTGCAACGTCTCGTCGTCGCCGATCTCCGTCCCGCGCGGCTCGCGCCGCACGGCAACGGTCAGCGTGCCGCCGGCGGCCATGCTGTCGACCGCATTGAGAATGAGGTTCACGAAAACCTGCTGAAGCAGATGTGGATCGGCCAGAACCGCGTCTGGCTCTTCGGTGAAACTGCGCTGCACTTTCACGCCGGCGGCGTTCGTGCGCGCCTCGGTCGCAAGCAGGGCCGCCTCGATGATCTCACGCACACACACGCGCACCGGCCGAATGACGTTTTCCCGCGCCAGCGTCAACAGCCGCCGCACAATGATCTCGATGCGCTCGTGCCCGTCATCGATCAGTTCGAGCATGCGGGTAGTGCGTTCCGGGTCGTTCAGCGAGCGGCGCAGAATGCGCGCACAGCTCTGCACGCCGTCCAGCGGATTGTTGATTTCGTGCGCCACCGTCGCGGCCAGCTCTCCCAGAAACGCCAGCCGCTCGCGGCGGCGCAGCTCGTCCTGCAAGCGCTTCTCCTCAGCACTGGCATCTGCGAGGCGGCGGGCCATGACGTTGATCGCCCGCACCAGCTTGTGAAAATCGTCCGCCCGGCTGACTTCAAGCATCGTGGCCCGGCCCTGAGAAACGTCCTCGGTGGCACGCCGCAGCTCGCCCAGGGTCCGCCGCAGGTAGTGACTGGCCATGCGCTCGCACACGAGCGAGGAGACCAGTGCCCCGATCGTGCAGATCGCGATCGCCGGCCAGGCCGCCGGCAGAACGATCAGCGCCAATCCCCCGCTCAGGAGTACGCCGATCTGCAACAACAGAAACAGGGTATGGCGGAAGCCGCGCAACATGCCCGGCATTGTACTCCGTGGTGGTTGGGTCAGACGTCGATTGAATCACCGCGAGCCCCCCGCCGCACCGGATCGTTCGTACGGCAGCGGCTATCGCAGACCGCAGCCGACGCCAACGAACGTCGGCGGTGCGCTATGCAAGGGCGCTCGGACGGCGAAAAACGATGATCGACTCGCGGGGATTCACGCCCGCAAGCCGCCCGCTGACCGGCGCGTCCGGGCTGACTTCGCGCGTCACACGCACCTCGTCAACGATCAGCCCGACGCCCTCGGCGATCACGGCCAGCGCCAGGTCGCTCGCGATGAGCACGCTACGGACGCGCGCCCCGCCCACGATGAGCCAGCCGACGCCGCCGGGCTTCAGCACGCGGGCCAGCTCGCCCAGCGCCTGGCGCAGGTCGTCGAAATAGGAGCGCAGCGCCGCCGCAAGGCGCGTCGCACCGCACTGTCGCAGGAGCCGCCCCGCCTCTTCGACCACCTCCGGCAGCGCCGCGCGGACATGTGCGCCGCGCCCGCCCCGCCGCTGGGCGCGAATCTGGGTCGCGTCGGCCGTGGGTAGCGTGCTTGCGTCGTCCCACAGGGCAAACACCTCGGCGATCGGCCGGGTGTTCCCGAGATATTCATGCCGCGAGAAATACGGCGGGCTGGTGAGCACGGCGGCGACCGACGCGTTCGGGATTCCCGTCAGCCGCCGGGCGTCGCCCGCTTTGACGCACATTTCCGCCGACAGCGGTGTCGCGCAGTCGGCCCGCATCACATGCAGGATGTCGCGCAGTTGCTCGGCCAGCTCGGGAGCGTCAACCAGCCGCACGCCAGTCGCCGAGTGCTGCCGCGCGACCGCGTACAGCAGCGCCGCCCGGTGAATCGGCTCGACCACTCGCCGGGCGACGTCGGCCGGCGTCAGGCACCCGCTCAGATCGGGGTAACGCGGCACCGACAGCGCGGCCTTCTGCGCGGCCAGAAATGCCAGCCACGGCATCCCCTCGACGCCGATCGCCGCGACGCCGTTGCGGGCGCATTCCAGCGGGGCCGTGCCGACGCCGCAGAACGGGTCGAGCACGGGACCGTCACCCAATTCCCGCCGGATCGCGTCGGTCTCGCGAAGAAAGGCCCGCACCAGCTCGGGCGCGAAGCCCTGCCGATAGGTCAGCCAGCGGTGGCGCGGCTCCTCGCGCAGTGCCTGCCCGGTCACTAGCGGAGCCAGTTCTGGAAATGGCTGTAGCCGAGCGAGCCAGGCCCGTTCGAGCCGCTCGAGCGCCGGCTGGGCAGCGGCGCTGATCGCATTCGTGCCGCGGCCGGCCGCGCGCGATCGTCGCCCGTTCGTCACCTTCGCTTCTCCACCGTTCAACCCTTCGTCGCACGGCCGGGCGCCGCCGCGGCCGCCGAGGAGTCTCGCCTGCGGCGCGGCGGCCCGCAACGGCGGGTCGCGCCCGAAATCCCGCGCTTCAAGCAGTGCATGCTTCGTGTGCCCGCTTCGGCGAGACTCCGCTCTCGCTGTTGCGCAAGCGGGATCCTTGCCGCAATCGGCCTTTGGTCTTGAGCCTTCGGGCAAACACCCGGCCGCGTCGCATGGGACAGCCTGCCTCGGGCCGGTCCGCGCCGCGCGGCGTTTCCGCTATGATTCGCGCGCCCCTCTTGCGCGGAGGATGCGCCATGGCAGTCGAATCCAGCCTGAAACAGGTTGAGCAGAACGGTGTGCTGCTGATCGGCTTCAAGGATACGTCGATTCTGGAGATGGTCACGATTCAGCGCATCGGGCGTGAGCTGACCGAACTGCTTGACGCCGGCCGGCGCGGCCCGATCGTGCTGGACTTCCGCGACGTGCGGTTTCTTTCGTCCCAGGCGCTGGGCGTGCTCGTCACGTTTCGCAAAAAGGCCGCACAGCAAGGCTGCCCGCTGGGGCTGGCGACGATCCGCCCGGAACTGATGCGCGTCTTCAAGATCACCAGTCTCGATAAGCTGTTCACGATCTTCGACACCAGCGACGCGGCGATCGCAAAGCTGGGTACGGGCTAAGCCCCCGCCGGCGCGCGGCTCGGGAACGACCAGGGTCACGCGGCCGGACCGGCGGAACGGATGGCGCTGCTGGCCGCGGTGAAGCGCTCGAAGTTCTTGGTGAACCGTTTGGCCAACTCGGCGGCCTTGGCGTCGTACGCGACTTTGTCCGCCCAGGTATTGCGTGGATTGAGCATCTCCGCCGGGACTTCCGGGCAGTTTCGCGGAACCTGCACCTTGAAGACCGGGTGCGGCTCGGTCGGCACATCGTCGAGCTTGCCCGCCAGCGCGGCGGTGGCCATCGCCCGCGTGTAGGGCAGCTTCATTCGCTTGCCGACGCCGTAGCCGCCGCCGCTCCAGCCCGTGTTGAGCAGCCAGACGCGCGAGTGGTGCTGGGCGATCTTCTTGCCGAGCAGGTCGGCGTACTTGGCGGGGTTGTGCACCATGAAAGGCGCGCCGAAGCAGGTCGAGAACGTCGCGCTGGGCTCCGTGACTCCGGCTTCCGTCCCCGCGACCTTCGCCGTGTAGCCCGAAAGGAAGTGGTACATGGCCTGCTCGGGCGTCAATCGGGAGATCGGCGGCAGAACGCCGAAAGCGTCGCACGTCAGAAACACGATGTTCTTCGGGTGGCCGCCGACCGAGGGCTCGACCGCGTTGTCGATGTGGTGCAACGGGTAGGCCCCGCGCGTGTTCTCGGTGACCGATTGATCCTCGTAGCGTGGGGCGTGCGTGACGGGGTCGAGCGTTACGTTTTCGAGCACGGCGCCGAAGCGCAGCGCGCGGTAAATCTGCGGTTCGAATTCGGCCGAGAGGTTCACTACCTTGGCGTAGCAACCGCCTTCGAAATTGAAGATGCCGTCGTCGGCCCAGCCGTGCTCATCGTCGCCGATCAGCCCGCGGTTCGGATCGGCCGAGAGCGTGGTCTTGCCCGTACCACTGAGGCCGAAGAACAGCGCCGTATCGCCGGCCTTGCCGATGTTGGCCGAGCAGTGCATGGGCATGACGCCCTGCAACGGCAGCAGGTAGTTCATCACCGTGAAGATGGACTTCTTGATCTCACCGGCGTACTGCGTGCCGCCGATCAGTACCAGCTTCTTCTCGAAGCTGAGTACGATGAACGCTTCGCTCCGCGTGCCGTCGCCGGCCGGGTCGGCCAGGCAGGTCGGAGCAGCGATGACGGTGAACGCGGGCTGATGCTCGCGCAGTACTTCCAGCGGCGGGCGAACGAAAAGCTGACGGGCGAAGAGGCTGTGCCAGGCGTATTCCGTGACGATCCGCACGGGCAGACGGTGCCCGGGATGCGCGCCGGCGTAAAGGTCCTGAACAAACACTTCGTGGTGCGCCAGGTGCCGCAGGACGCGCTTCGAAAGCTTGTCGAAAACCGCCGGATCGGTCGAGACATTCACATCGCCCCAGTCGACGTGTGACTCACTGCCGGCTTCGCGGACGATGAAACGGTCCTTGGGCGATCGCCCGGTTCGCTTGCCGGTCATGGCAGCTAACGCGCCGTTATCAGCCAGTACCCCTTCGCGTCGCCGAATCGCCTCGGCCACCAGCCGGGCCGGCAGCAGGTTCCAGAAAACGGGACCGTGCTGCGTCAGGCCGATTGAGTCCAGTCCGTGTCGGCTCGGGTTGTTGGCGTGCTGGTTCACGAGGGGCGATCCTCCGCTCATGGGGCGGCTTTCGCGGGAGCGCAACGGGTCAGCAGCCGCGTCCGGCGGCTTAAAGCCCGATAGTCTACCGCGTTTTCGCGGAAGTCGGCAATCAGGCGCGCGCAGCCAATGTTCTGATCGCCCGAGACCGGCGGTGTTTTGAATACTTCCCGGTGCCGTCCCGCGCTGGAGGATTGCCCGGAATGGATCCACTCGAGATCGGGTACGTGATCGGGGTCGATGGCGACCTGGTCGAAGTACAGATCAGCCGCGACATCCTGCGCCTGGACTATCACGGCAAGACCTACCGGGTCGGTCGGTTGGGGACCTACGTCACGCTGCCCATGGAGCGGCGAACGCTGATCGGCTATGTCACCCGCGTGGGATACCAGGGCGACCTTCAGCCCGGCCCAAACCCCGAGGCGCCGAAGCGCGTCGTGCTCACCTGCCAGTTGCTGGGCACCGTCAACGGCGACCGCTTCAGCCGCGGAGTCAATGAGTACCCGACCCTGGGTGACCCGGTGCGGCTCGGCGTGGATGAGGATTTTGAGCTGATCTTCGGCAGCTTCGACGAGCTGGCCAACGTCGGTGGCGTGCGCAAGGCGTTCACGATGGGGCGCTTCGCCATCGACACCGATTTCGAGGTCCGCGTGCTGGGCAAGGAGTTTTTCGCCAAGCATGTCGCCGTGATGGGGAATTCCGGTTCCGGAAAGTCCGTGACGACCGCCAAGATCCTCTACGAAGCGACGCGCCTGCCGCAGTCGCAGGTGATCGTGTTCGACATGCACGGCGAGTATCTCAAGGCGTTCAGCGGCGACGACGGCAACCCGCTCCCAAACGTCACCTACCTGTCTGATCGCAACCTGGTGCTGCCGTACTGGCTGCTGGCCTACGAGGAGTTTGAGCAGCTTTTCGTCGACCCCAACGACCCGCAGAACATCAACGCTCAGCGCATCTTCCTGCGACAGGCGTTCGAGCGGCTCAAGGCGCCGTCCGCGGCGGCACTGAACCTGGGCGGTGAGTTCACCATCGACACGCCGGTGTACTACTCGCTCGATCAGCTTCGGACGTTCGCGCAGAACATGAACGACGCCCGCTTCGTGACCAATACCGAGAATTATGCCTTCTCGCGCCTGCAATACCGCCAACTGCCGCGCTACGAGCAGGACGAGCTGCTGCTCACGCAGCGGATGGAGTTCAACCCGGCCGACTCCGAGGGCGAGACGCCGCATGCGACTTTCAACGGCCGGCTGCTCAGCATGGTCAACATCCTGGAATCCAAGCTCAACGACCGTCGCTACGACTTTCTGCTGCGTCCCTTCGAGCAGGCCCGCCTGAACCTGGAGCTGGCCGGGCACTTTGACCCGCTGGCCGAGCCCGGAGACAAGAGCCGCACGACCGCGTGGGTGATCCGCCAGATGCTGGGGCTGCTGCCGCAGCGCCGCAATCTCACGCTGATCGACCTGTCCGGCCTGCCGTTCGAAGTGGTCGACACGACCGTCGCGGTCATCACGCGGGCCCTGTTCGATTACAACTTCTGGTCGCCGCCGGAGGTGCGCCACCCGCTCCTGCTCGTGTTCGAGGAGGCGCACAACTACCTGCCGCGCGTGCCGCTGAAGAACCGCCGCACCTTCGCGCGCGACGCGGTCGAGAAGGTGGCCAAGGAGGGCCGCAAGTACGGCGTCTCAGCCATGATCGTCAGCCAGCGGCCCAGCGAGATATCCGAAACGGTGCTCAGCCAGTGCAACTCGATGGTGCTGCTGCGCATGAACAACCCGGACGACCAGGAATACGCGGCCCGCGTGGTCAGCGATCAGTTCCGCAGCCTGATCAACCTGCTGCCCAGCCTGAAGCCCGGCGAAGGCTTTATCATCGGCGATGCCGTGTTGATGCCGATGCGCACCCTGATCGACCGGCCGCCGCGCGAGCCGCAAAGCGCCAACGTTGATTTCTTCGGGCTGTGGTCGACCGGCGAGACCAAGGCCGATCCGGAGCGGATCATCGACCGTTGGTGGCGACAGGAACGCCTCACTCAGGCAAATACCGGAGAGCCGCAAACGGCCGAGTCCGCCGCCCCACCGCCGACTGCGCCGCCACCGGGGCGCTTCGTGCGACAGCCTTCCACACCGATTGAACCCGCGCGCTTGGGTATCGCCAGCGGGTCACGCCGTCCCTCAGAGAACCCGTCCGAACCGGTCGGCCCGGACGCCGCCGAGGGCGCCGGCGGCCCCGGACCGCAGGCTGAACCACCGCTCAGTCCGGCGGAGCAGAAACTCAAGTCCCTGCGACGACTGCTCGACTCGCGGCCGGAATGAGCCCGATCGTGTGGCGCAGGCGGTCCTGTCACGTGCGGGGGCGAGCGGGAAACTACCTGGCCGCGCGGCGATCCTGCCCGCCGGTTGCCGCCTTTTCGCTGTACAGTCGGGCGCCGGGCCGCCAGAATGTCCGCGTGAGAGACTCGGCGCCCAGCCCGCAGCCCGTGCTTTCCGTTCGCGACCTGGTGGTGCGATTCGATCGCGCGGATGGCGACCAGACCACTGTGCTGAACGGTGTCACCTTCGACGCGTACGCCGGCGAAACGCTGGTCATCATGGGCGGCTCCGGCTGCGGCAAGAGCACTCTGCTGAACTGCCTGATCGGTGAAATCGAGCCTGGCCGCGGCGGCATCGTCTACCGGTTGCCCGGCATGGGCGAGGTCAATCTCGCCAACGCCGACGTGCGCACCGCCGACCAGGTCCGCCGCAAGTTCGGCATCCTATTCCAGTCCGGCGCGCTGTTCAGCTCGATGACGGTGGCGGAGAACGTGGCGCTGCCGCTGCGCGAGCACTCCGCGGTGGATCGGGCGGTGATCGACATCGTCGTGGCGATGAAGCTCCAGCAGGTGCACATGCTGCCGCACCGCGACAAGCTGCCGGCGCAGCTTTCCGGCGGGCAGAAGAAACGCGTCGGGCTGGCCCGCGCGCTGGCGCTTGATCCGGCGATTCTGTTCTACGATGAACCCAGTGCCGGACTGGATCCGGTCACGTCGTCGGCGATCGACGACCTGATCATCAGTCTGTCCAAAGACCTGCACGTCACCAGCATCGTCGTGACGCACGAGATGGACTCGGCGTTCCGCATCGCCGACCGCATGATCATGCTGGAAAAGGGGCAGGTGCTCAAAATCGGCTCGAAGGCCGAGTTTGCCCGCATCGGCCAGACGGCCCCCAAGGAGCTGGACGACCCGACCGAGCGGCTGATCCACCAGTTTCTCAACGGGGAATCCAGCGGGCCGCTGACCGACTCCGACGGCATGAGTCTCTATGAGACCTTGCTGATCCACGGAGAAGAATCGGGCATCTTCCGGCACACGGGTTGAGTGAAGCCGGTAGCGAAGCGCGAAGTCGGTGGTTTACGAGTTCGCGGCCGACGCGCTTCTTCCTTCGCTATTCGCACTTCGCCATTCGCTATTCGCTATTCAATCGTGTGAGCCGGCTTGGGCAGCTCGTCCTTGATCTTCTGCTGGCGGACGGTGTCGCCGTCGGCCGTGAAGAGCATCATGTCGTCGTCGATGGGCGCCTGGAGGTGCACCGGCCGCCGCCAGATGCGTTGCAGGTTCTTGAGCGACTCGGTCGCGTACTTGATCTCGATGTCCACGCCGATGTGCTTGTGCGCCAGGTACAGCTCGCCGCGGTTGGCATAGTTGCCGTCCACGACGTAAATGTAGGGCTGGCCGTGATTCGTCAGCATGAACAGCATCTGCCGCTTGATCGAATCGAAATCCGTGTTGACCGCGACCATCCGGCCGGTGGCTGGATCCTGGCGATAGTGATACAGCTTGAAGCGGTCGACGAACTCGGGCGTCAGGAACTCGTCGATGAAGGTCACGTCGTTGTGCACGCGGCGGACTTCGAAGATCTTTTCGCGGCCCTTGCCCAGGCCGGTGTCCCAGGTGCGGCGGCGCTCGATGTCCTGGCACTCCTCGAATTCCTTGCCGAAGCGGCCCTTGTTCCAGCGGTCTTCGATGTCGCGAAACAGCTCGACGCCCATCTTGTAGGGATTCAGCCGTCCCGGCGACGTGGCCAGCGTGCCCGAGTGGTGCTCGCAGTACGTCACCAGCTCATCCGCCCGCAGGTGATAGCGGGTCATCAGCCGTGAATGCCAGTAGGTCGCCCAGCCCTCGTTCATGATCTTGGTCTGACCCTGGGGCGCGTAGTAATACGCTTCGTCGCGGATGATGCCCAGGATGTCCGCCTCCCAGTCCTCCAGCGGCGCATAGTGCAGCAGAAAGCCCAGCACGTCGCGCTCCGGCGACGGCGGGAAGGCGCGCTGCTCGTCCTTGAGTTTCTGAATGGCGCGTTGCCGCTGTTCGCTGAGCAGCTCCGGCGGGTTGATCCAGCGCTCCATGTACGGCTTGGCGCGGTAGCGCGTTACGTCCGCCTCGGCCCGCTCGCGCAGACTGACCGAGTTCCCCCGAACCGCCTCCCCCGGGTCCGGCTGGCGCTTCATGAAGGGCGAATGCCGGTCGATCAGGTCTTCCAGCGACAGGCAGACGTCGACGAAGTGCTCGACCGTCTCGTAGCCCTCGCGCTCGATGTGCCGCCAGACGCGCGTGGCGTGATTGGCCATCTGGTCCATCATCTTGCGGTTGGTCTGGCTGAACCACACGTTATTCTTGAAGAAATCGCAGTGTGCGTACACGTGCGCCATCACCAGCTTCTGATCGACCAGCTCGTTGTCGGTCAGCAGGTAGGCGTAGCACGGGTCGTTGTTGATCACCATCTCGTAGATCTTGCTCAACCCGTACGTGTAGCTCTTGCGCATCCGCTCGTATTCCATCCCGAAGCGCCAGTGCGGGTAGCGCGTCGGGAAGCCCCCGTACGACGCGATCTGGTTCATCTCGTCGAAATCGACCATCTCGAAGATCGTCTGATAGAAGTCCAGACCCTCGGCGCGGGCGGTCTCTTCGATCTTGCGGCGGTATTCCTCGAGTTCACGGGGAAACGGCTTCAGCACGCGCAGCTCCTGCGGACTGGCTTCACTCTTATCGACCGGCGGCGGCGGCGAGTTTCGGCCGTCGCGGCCCGCGCAAAGGCCCGCCGTCAGGCTATTCCGGCCGCTTTCGCGGACCCGTCACCCGGTACAGCACGCCGATTCGCTCAAAATCATAGCCGTCCATCAGCCAGTCGGGACAATACGGCCGCTGGGGCGTCACGACGAACACACGCCCCTGCCGCAGTTCGGTCGCCAGCGCGTCTGGTCCCGGCGGCGTGTCGCAGGCGGCCGGCGGCAGCGGCGGCCAGACAACTACGCCGGGCTTCCAGCGCCCCGTTATCTGCAAGTACTGGATCGGCCGCACGCTGGTGCTGTCGGCGATCAGGGCAGCCCCGTCGGGCAACTGATCCCGCGCCTCCAGCGCAAAACGCTCCGCCCCCGTGTACCCCGCCTTCCAGGGTTGCAGAAAGTAGGTGTACGCGTCGCGATAAGGCAGCTCGCGGCCCACGCCGATCACCAGCCCACCCTGGCGAGCCGCCGTCGGCAGAAAACCGTAGACCACGACCGGCAGCGCCGCCGCCAGTACGCAGCCCACCCGCCAAACTGGGCCGCGCGTGGCCAGAAACGGTCCGGCACCTACGCCGATCACAATCGCCAGCAGCGCGATCGTGGGCACGAAGAACGTGTATTGATCGGCGATGTCGTAGCGCGCCGCCCAGCCGAGATGAATGACCAGCAACGCCGCGAACGTCACCGCCAGCGCCCGCGGTCGAATCCGAGCGAGCTGCCAGCATCCCGCCAGCGCGAGCAACGCCGCCGGTGTCGGGAAATTCAGCCCCAGGTACAGCAGCGAACGCCGCAGCAGCCCGAGCGTCACGTTCGTGTTCAGCACGTTCGCCGCGTAGTAGTTGCCAAACAGCGCTGAACGCAGCACGTCGACAACCGGCACGCCGCGCTCCAGCTCGGCGACGATCAGAATCAGGTACGGGCTGCACCCGGCGGCCCAGGTCAGAGCCGAAAACAGCAGCACCCCGGCGCCGATCCGCCCGCGCACCAGCAGCCAGATCAGCAGGCCGCCGTACACCGGCAGGCTCAGCAGCGCCAGCAGGTGGTTGCTCACCGCCAGTCCGTTCACGAAGGTAAGCACCGGCACCCAGCGGTGCGCATCGGCAACCAGCACCATCCGCAGGCAGAGCAGCTCGGTCGTCAGCAGCACCGCGACCAGTGCGTAAGTCTCCGGCAGCGCCGCGTGCTGCCAGAACGTGTGCGCCACGGCCAGCGAGATCGCGCCGATCACGCCGGCGATTGTCCGCCCGCTGATCAGCCGCACGAGCAGGAAGACATTAGCGACAGCGACCGCGCCGCACAGCGCTGAAACCAGATTCGCGCGGAAGGCCACGCTTCCCAGCGGCAATTGCTGGAATGAACCGGCGACGAGGTAATAAAGCGGATGGCTGAGAGCCAGCCCCAGCGGTCCGCGCAGGTCACCCAGCGCTGCGCGGATCTGCACCAGCCCGTTGTCCTGCCAGACCGGACCGGGCGCCATGCTTCCGAGGTACAGCACCAGCGCAGCCAGCAGGACGGTCCCGTGTGCGGTCCGCAGCGCCGGGGTCTCCACAGTCCTGCCTGCGTGGTCCGCGACGGGCGGCGCGGCGCTCGGCCCGGCCTGGTGAACGTCGAGGTCCACAGTTGCCACCTGTTTCCGCACCTCGTACAGCCACCGGGTCCTGGCTAATCGCGCGCAGCCCGCTACGCCCGGCTCAACTGGTCCTGGCGTCCGGACTCACGCCACGCCCGCTGACTTGCGCCTCAGCGCGGCCACGCCGGATTCAGAAAACGCCCGTTCCTGCTGATCGGCTTGCCGTCCAGACGGATCACGCCGCCGTTGCGCAGGTCGCAGACCATGTCCCAGTGCAAGCCGCTCTTGTTCTTCCCGCCGGATTCGGGATACGACGCTCCGAGCGCGGCGTGAAAGGTCCCCCCGATCTTCTCGTCGAAGAGCGTGTCCTTGGTGAAATTCTGAATCGAATAATTGGTGCCGATGGCGACTTCGCCCAGGATCCGTCCGCCGGCGTCCTGGTCGATCATCTTCAGCAGAAACTCCTCGTTCTTGTCGGCGCTGGCGTCCGCCACGCGGCCCGCCTTGAAACGCAGCTTCACACCCTGCACCTCGCGACCGTTGTAGACCGCCGGGAAGCCGTAGTGCACCGTACCCTCGACCGAGTCCTCGATCGGCGCGGTGAACACCTC
>CAYOHG010000008.1:0-18658 GCA_964403685.1 uncultured Planctomycetales bacterium | reverse complement strand
CGGAGCCGGGGACCGAATCGGGCCGACAGGCCGTGCCGCCCGCAGCGCCCGCGAGAACCGCCCCGGCAGACTCGCAGCCTGCGCCAATGAATCCCGCCGCGCCCGCCGTCGCTGAGCCGCAGCCGGTGCGGCCGATGGAGCCCTGGCCCTCGACCGGTGGAGTGCCGCCGGCGTCGCAATCGGGCTCGACGCCGCCGACGAGCGGTCCCGCCGCGCCGGCCGGCGAGCTGCGCCCGATCCGCGAGACACCCTGAGGCGTTGATCGAGTTGGAGCGGCGCGGGTGGGCCGCCTGCGCTGCCGGTATCGTCATCCGGCGAGGGACAGCCGAAGGGCCGGAGCTTGCGAGCACGTTTTTTCTTTTGCGTCTGGAGATCGAATCATGACCCATCGCCCCGCTCACGGCACTGGACACGGTCGCGCGTCGCATGGCGCCGGCCCGCGCCCCAGCGAGCAGTTGGCCGACGGCTGGTCGCATCACTTCAAGCCGCTCGAGCCGCTCGACGTCATGAAGCCCGGCAACTTCAGCGACATGCTCAAGCAGATGGCCAGCACGGCGTTCGGCGGTCGAAACCTGGGTGAAGCGGCCGACGTGCTGCACGAGATGGTGACCGACCCGAAGTGCTTTCGTGTCTGCACGCTGTCGGGCGCCATGACGATCGCCAAGCAGGGCCTGCTGGTGACCGACATGATCGATCAGGGGCTGATTCACGCCATCGTCAGCACCGGCGCATTGATGTGCCACGGGCTGGTCGAGCAGACCGGCCATACGCATTTTCGCTACGAGCCGACCTGGACCGACGAGCAGCTTTACGAGGCCGGTTACTGTCGCGTTTACGACACCCTCGAACTCGAAGCCAACCTTGACCACGCTGACGAGATCATCCGCCCGGTGCTTGCGCGGTTGTCAGCCTACGACGCCTTCGGCAGCCACGAATTCAACGCGGAAGTAGGCAAGTACCTGGCCCAGACCTACCCGGGCCGGGCCCTGCTGAAGGCTGCGTATGAAAAGAACGTGCCGGTCTACGTTCCGGCTTTCACCGACAGTGAGCTTGGGATCGACGTCTTCACCTATAACATGATGGCGCCGCATCGAAACGTGAAACCTGTCCGCTTCGACGCGCTGCGCGACATGCAGGACTTCTACGACCGCTGCATGAAGGCCGAGCGGCTGGGCATTTTCACGATCGGCGGCGGCGCGCCACGCAACTGGGCCCAGCAGGTCGGACCGCTGGCCGACCTGATGCACCGCCGGAGCGAGGGCCGCTATGGTGGGCTGCTGCGATTTCACTACGCGCTGCGCATCTGTCCCGAGCCGGTGCATTGGGGCGGGCTGAGCGGCTGCACGTACTCAGAGGGAGTGTCGTGGGGCAAGTTCGTTCCGCCGGAGGAAGGCGGCCGGTTCGCGGAAGTGTACTGCGATGCGACGATCGCCTGGCCGATCCTGGTGCGGGCGGTTCTGGAACGCATGGGCCGCGTGTAGGGCAGAGTGACGTCGGCTATTCAGAGCGGGGCCGGGTTCCAACCCGCCAGAAAAGCGACGAGCCGCATCCGAAGCTCCATCCCACACGCCAGCACAGGCGCCAACTCGGCCCAGCCAACGGAACGGCACGCGCCGCCCGGCATCACCGGTTGCGACGGCGTTTCCTGCCCGGCGAATTCACGGGTTGCTCGAAAAGCGAATCCGCCGGCGGTTCGGCCTCGGCCGCCCGCTCGGCGACCACGACCGTGTTCTCATCGTTCGCCTCACTCTCGGTGTCGGGCGCCGGCCGGGCGATCGGCCGTCCGTCCTCGTCCAGCTCGACGTCGGCCTCCGCGGTCCGTTCCCGCGCGATCGCCTGCAACTGCTCGACCAGGCGCTTGCGGGACGCCTCGCCACCCTCGGTAATCCCCGCCAGAGCTTCGGCCACGTCGACGATATAGCGCTCGAAGATGCTGCGGCGCTCGCCCTCGAGCTTCTGCCGCCGTCGCCGGCGCACGTACGCCGCCAGCTTGCGCCCACATTCCTGGAGCGCCAGCTTCATTTCCTTGCGGATCTCGTCATAGTCGGCGATCGCCTCCTTGCTTTCGCTGGTGAACGGCACCCACACGCTGGCCATGTGCACCATCACCACCAGCGGGCCGACCGGCAGCGCGCTGCCTGGCTGTGAGACGCCGTAGTTGCGCCAATCGACATCGAGCACGCTCTTGAACGCCGCACACGCCGACTGCTGATACAGCAGCGGCACGCGGTTCGCGAAACGGATGACGCGGGCCGGCTCGTCGGCTGGCAGTGCTCCACCGAATGCCATTGCGATCTCAATCTGGAACGGATTGCCGCGGTAGACCGCCGGATCGCGCGTCGTGGCGGTGAAGAACTCCGCCTTGAGCTCCTTGAGCAAGCCGGCCAGCAGACTGCGCACGCCGATCGGCGCCAGGCAATCCGTGGGCGGGGCCATGATCTTGACCGCCTGCATGGATGCATAGAGCCGCTCGATCTCAGCGCTGCTCAGCGTACCCGGCGCGGCCCGCGAGCTGAGCTTGGCGTGCTCGCAGATTTCGTCGCTGACGCGCTGCGAGATGCGACTGAAACTCTCCTGAAGGAAGCCCGCCAGCTTCACGCCCTTGGTTTCCTTCAGCATCTTCATCAGGATGCCGAGCTCGACGCCGTACGGGTGCGGCTTGATCTCCTTCACTTCCGCCGGCAGCTCCTGGCTGCCGCGCGGAAACTCACGCCGTTCATCGGCCGGCGACTTGTAGAAGATGGCGGCGTGCGGATTGGCGATGGCCGTCTGCTCGATGTACTCGTCGACCGACTGGCGGCCTTTCGTATACGTGGCCACCAGCTCGATCGTCACCGCGGTGCCGTGCTCCCAGGCGACTTCCTGTTCTTCGTCCTTGATGATGTCCGGGCGGTTCTTGGACGTGTCAATCGCGATCTGAAAGTGATGGGCCGGTTTCTTCGCCCCGGTGCGCGAGGTGATGTGAATCGGCTTGCCGGTGGTGAGCAGGCCGTACATGCCCGCGGCCGAGATGCCGATCCCCTGCTGCCCGCGCGACATCTTCAGACGGTGGAATTTCGAGCCGTACAGCAGCTTACCGAACACGTTGGGCACCTGCGCCTTGACGATGCCCGGGCCATTGTCGCGGACCATGACGCGAAAGCGGTCTTCCGCCAGTTGTTCGATGACGACGTGCAGCTCGGGTAGAATGCCGGCTTCCTCGCAGGCATCCAGGCTGTTGTCGACCGCCTCCTTCACCGTGGTCAGCAGCGCCTTGCGCTTGTTGTCGAAGCCAAGCAGGTGACGGTTCTTGGCAAAGAACTCGGAGACGGAGATGTCGCGCTGCCGCGCGGCCATCGCCTCCGCGGTGACCGCCTTGCGCGCCCGGCGCGGCTCACTCGACGGCGCCGACGCACTCCGCGGCACGGTCGTTTCCGAGGGTGGCGATGGATCACTGCGGTCCCCATTGGTCGTCGGGGCAGGCGATTCGGGTGCCGCCGGAATCATCAGCTCGGCCCGTTGGTCGAACAGCGTCGCGCCGTCTGCGCTGGAAGGTCTCGCTGGCTTCCGTGCCACGTTCGCAGCCATCCGTAGCTCCCCATCCACACGATTGTCGGCCGGACCGCATGGTACGGCGATCGCAATGGGCCTTCCACTCACCCGCGGCCAGGCGGGTAATTTCCCGCGTCGCTGCGTACACTGCTCCCAACGAATCCGCCCTGGGGAGTCCGCAAGATGCCGCTGGACGGGCGACAACGCCGAGCGCTGGCCAGTCAGGGCAACCGCATCAAAGCAACGATCGCGCTTCGAACCGACGATCTTTCGGAGTCCGTCGTTCAGCACCTGCGCAGCGCGCTGCTCAAACACCCGCTCTTGAAGGTCCGCCTCGCCGGCGACGACCGCGCCGCGCGCGACCGCTTCGCGGCGGAGCTCGCCGCCCGCGTCCCGTGCGAACTGGTGCGGCGGATCGGGCGGGTGGCGCTGCTGTATCGCCAGCCGAGCGACCCGCCCGCGGCCAGGTCCGCCGAATAACCCGCGCCGGTCTCGGGCGGACCCGCCGGCGTCATTCCTTTCATTTCAATAGTTCTGAAAGATTCTGTCCGACAAGCGCGGCCGCTTCTAGCATGCCGCTGGCGTCCGCGCGGCGGGCGCCCGGGGAGCACCTGCATGACCGGCCTGGCCACACTCTACGCGCCCATCGCGGCCCACCTGGAGGCCAGCGGGCGCAGCTTCCGCGATGAGCTGATCAGCGATCAGGGGTTTATCTCGGACCTGTGCCGCCACGTCGAGCAGTATCACGGCAAACGGCTGCGGCCGGCCCTGCTGCTGCTGACCGCCGAGGCTTGCGGGGGCGTGCGAACCCAGCATCACGTGCTGGGCGCCGTGGTCGAAATGGTCCACATCGCCACGCTCGTGCACGACGACGTGCTGGACGAAGCCGACATCCGCCGGCGCGCCGCGACCGTCAACCGGCTGTGGGGCAACGAGCGCGCCGTGCTGCTGGGTGACCTGCTCTTCGCGCACGCCTACCGGCTTTGCAGCGGACTGGGGGAGCAGTTTGCCGCCCAGGTCATCGCCCGCACCGCGATCGCGGTGTGCGAGGGCGAGATGATGCAGGTGGCGAATCGGGGCAATCTCGAGCTCTCGGAGCGCGAGTACTACGACATCATCAACCGCAAGACCGCCGCGCTGATCGGAGCCTGCGGGCTGCTGGGGGCCCATTACGCCGGGGCGGACGAGCGCACCGTCCGGCGGCTGCGCGAATTCGGCGAATCGCTGGGCACCGCGTTCCAGATCACCGACGACGTGCTCGATCTGGTCGGCGATGAAGCCGAAGTGGGCAAGTCGCTCGGCCGCGACGTCGAGAAAGGCAAGCTGACCTTGCCGCTGATCCACTTCCTGCAACACGCACCCGGACCCGAACGCCGCGAGCTGCTGGCGCTGCTGCGCGAAAACCCCGCGCCGGCCTCGCGCGAGGCGCACGTCCACACGCAGCGGCGGGTGCGGGCGCTGCTGGATGCTTCGGAGAGCGTTGAGTACGCCTTTCAGGCCGCCGCCGAGCACGTCGCGCACGCCCGCGCTGTGCTGGCCGAGCTGCCGCCGTCGGATGCCCGCACCAGCCTCGACACGATGGCCGAGTTTGTGCTGGCGCGGCGGTACTGACGCCGCGGCCGGGGCAGCATCGCGCTTTGCTTCCGAACGCTCGGCACACCGCGTCGCGGCTACCCCGGCTATCCTGACTGCCCGGTACAAGCGACACTTGCCCGCGCACTTTGCCAGGGATACGCTGCGCGGCATTGCCGAACTCGAATCTGGAGAGTCACACCGATGAGCAAGCCCACCGACCCGCTGCCGGCTCCGGACGATACTACCTCAGCGACCGGTGCCCGCAGCCGGCGCGATTTCATCAAGACGGCTGCCCTGGCCGGAGCCGCGCTGGCAGTCGGCGGCGGGCTGGCCGGCTGCGCCGCCCCCGGCGGACGCCGGGACATCCGCCGTGAGACCGTCTTCGCCGCACGGCGCGAGAAGCTCCGCCTGGCGTTTATCGGCACGGGCGGGATTGGCGGCTACCACCTCGACAGCACCAAGGAGCTGGGCGTCGAGTGCCCCTGCTTCTGTGATGTCGACACGCTGCGGATGAAGAAAGCCATCGAGTTGTATCCCGGCGCGCGGCGTTACCAGGATTACCGCGAGATGTTGGAGAAGGAAGCGGACAACATTGACGCGGTGATGGTTGGCGTGCCTGACCACCATCACTACCCCGCCACAATTCTGGCGATGCGGCGCGGCAAGCACGTCTACACGCAGAAACCGCTCACGCACACGCCCTGGGAAGCGCGCGCCCTGACCGATGCCGCCGAGAAGTATCAACTTGCGACACAGATGGGCAACCAGGGTCACGCCGGCGAAGGCTGGCGCATTGTCTACGAGTGGATCAACGGCGGCGCGCTGGGTGACATCGTTGAGTGCCACACCTGGACCGATCGGCCGATCTGGCCGCAGGGCGTCGAGAAGCCCGAGGATTCGGACCCCGTGCCCGGCTCGTTGAACTGGGAATGCTGGCTGGGCCCCGCCCCGCAGCGCGCGTACAAGCAGGAGACCTATCACCCGTTCAACTGGCGCGGCTGGTGGGACTTCGGCGCCGGTGCCCTGGGCGATATGGCCTGCCACACGATGGACGGCGTGTTCTGGGCGCTGGACCCCGGTTACCCAACCTCCGTCGAACCAGTCAGTTACACACCTGTCAACAACCAGACCTTCCCCAAGGCGTCGATCGTCAAGTGGAGCTTTCCGCGCCGCGGCGGCCGGCGGGCCTTCGCCGCCTACTGGTACGACGGAGGCCTGCTGCCGACCCGACCGGCGGAACTCGAACCCGATCGCCAACTCCCGTCCACCGGTAACCTGTTCATTGGAACCAAGGCCTCGCTGATCGTCGCGGGCGACTACGGCAACAGCCCGCGCATCTTCCCCGAGTCCAAGATGAAGGCGATCGGCAAGCCCAAACCGATGCTGGAGCGCTCGCCCGGCCACATCGAGGAGTGGATCATGGCGGCCCGCGGCGAAAAGCCGATCGACTTTCCGAAGTCGAACTTCTTCTACTCGGGTCCATTCACCGAGACCGTGCTGCTGGGCAATATCGCCCTGCGGGTCGGGCGCAAGCTGGAATACGACGGCGAGAACATGCGGTTTACGAACTGCGATGCGGCCAACCAGTACCTCACCAAGGTGTATCGCGAGGGCTGGAGTTTCTAGCTGGCCGAGCGGGTGGTTGCGGTGTTATTGATGCTGGCGCTTGACGTCTTGCGCAGGCAGCGACGGGCTCGCCTTGGTGGCGGGTTCGCCTGCTGCGCCGGCCCGCGGTGCCCGCGGCCTTGTTCACAACCCGACCGGCGACGCTCGCTGCCGACCGGCGCGCAATGCGCCCAACAAGGAGCTCGACCATGATGCGAATGGGCAGTCTGATGCTGGCGTTGTGCCTGTGCGGAGCCACTCTGGCACAGGATGCCAAGCCGCCGACGGGCGAAAAACCCGCCGCCGGCAAGGATCCCCAGGCCCTCAAGATTCTCGAAACCGCCGACGCCGCGACGAAGAAATGCACCAAGGTGCACTACAAGGCGAAGTCGACGGCCAGCGGCCCGCTGGCTGAGTTCGCCCCGCCCGCGGAAGGCGAAGTCTGGCTGGCCGGCAAGACCAAGGATGCGACCGCACCGTTCGCCAGCGTTCGCGTCGAGGGCAAACTCAAGTCCGACAGCGGCGAGCGCGAACTGGTGATCGGCTCCGACGGTGACAAGTACTTCGCCCTCGACAAGAAGAACAAGAAGGCCCATATCGACATTACACCGGACGTCTGGGGGCCATCCGGCAACGGCCTGGCCAACCTCGCCATGCGCGAGTTCTCTCATCCCACGCCGTTCGCCGACGAGCTGAACGGCGACGTGGTCGAGCTGCGCGAAAAAACCAAGGTCGGCGGCGAGGAATGCGACGTGATTCACATCGTCTATCGCCAGGCCCAGGGCGAGGCGGTTTGGTACTTCTCCACCAAGGACCACTTGCCACGGCGAGTCGACCGCGTCATCCAGATGCAGCGCGGCACCAAGGAGACGCTGACCGTCGAGCTGACCGAACTGACCGAAGACGCGAAGATCCCCGACGACGCCTTCAAGGCGATCGCGCCCGAAGGCTTCGAGAAGAGCGACGAGCCGCTACAGTAGGAACGCCGCCGCGCGGCGGGAACTAAGAAACCAAGGAACAGACTGACAAGGGAACAAAGGAACGAGGGAACAACGAAACAAGGCCGAGCCGAGCACCGGCCGTATTCGAGCGCTTGCGGCCTGTCGCTTTGAAGCTCGCTTCCTTTGTCTGTTCCCTGGCTGCGCTGTTACTTTTTTCTGTGTTCCCTTGTCCGCTCAAGCGCAGAGGGTGAGCGACGGGGCTCGAACCCGCGACCCCGAGGACCACAACCTCGTGCTCTGCCAACTGAGCTACGCTCACCACGGATGGGGCCATCGGAGCTCGGGCCGCGTTTCGGCCGGCTGAGCCGACCGTCGACCGGCCCCGATGGAAGCGACGGTCAGTTTACCGCCTTCCCCGCGGGTCGCCAAGCACCGCCGGGGCGCCCCCGACGGCTGAAGACACGACATCGCCGGCGTTCCGCCGCCCTATACTCTCCAGCTCGGATCGGCCAAGCAGCGCCGATAGATGGGTCGCCTCGGCCAGGTGCCCGGCGACCGATCCGCACGGCAGAAGCCCGCGGCTGCCGCCGGACCGACGATTTACGAACCGCCGCGCTTACCTGGCCGCGCGCGATTCGCCTGAGTGACACGCATGGAAATCACCATCGCCAAGCCGCGCGGTTTCTGTGCCGGCGTCGAGCGCGCCATCCGCGCGGTCGAACTGGCCTTAGAGACCTACGGCGCCCCCATCTACGTCCGCAAGGAAATCGTGCACAACAAGCACGTGGTGCAGCGGCTGCGGCAGCGCGGCGCGGTCTTCGTGGATGAGCTGGACGAGATTCCTGCCGGCGCGATTGCGATCCTCTCCGCGCACGGCTCGCCGCCCTGGGTCTATGAACAGGCTGCCCAGCGCGGTCTGCGGCTGATCGACGCCACCTGTCCGCTGGTCACCAAGGTGCACCGCGAGGTGCACCGCTTCGCACGCGACGGCTACTACATCCTCTTCATCGGCCATGCCGGCCACGATGAAGTCATTGGCACGATGGGCCAGGCCCCAGAGCGCACCACCCTCATCCAGACGCTTGCGGACGCCGAGGCCGTGCCGTTGCCCCACGGCGCCCGCGGCGTGATCCTCACGCAAACCACCCTGAGCCAGGACGACACCGCCGAGATTGTCGCCGCGTTGCGCCGGCGTTTTCCGCGGCTCGAAATGCCCAGCAGCGATGACATCTGCTACGCGACGCAGAACCGCCAGAACGCCGTCAAGACCATGACCGCCGACGTCGACGTCCTGCTCGTGGTCGGCTCACAGAATTCATCAAATTCCATGCGGCTGAAGGAAGTCGCGGCGGCCCGCGGCGTGCGCAGTTACCTGATCGACGACCCGCGCGGGATCGACCCCGCTTGGTTCGAAGGGGCCCGCCGCGTCGGCGTTACTTCCGGCGCCAGCGCCCCGGAGGACATCGTCCAGGACGTGCTCGGGTATCTGCGGGAACGCGGCGTGACCGCGGTGCGGGAGATCGAGGCCCCGGATGAGGGAGTGGCGTTCAAGCTGCCGCCGTTTGTCGAACTGACGGCCGGCGGGCTTCGATCGAGCTGATTGCCCGCCGAGCGGTTGGCCCAACCGCCGCCAGGCTGCGTCTTTCCCGCGACGCATGGAGCACAGCCGCCCCGGCTGTGTCTTTCTGTTCAAGTGGCGCACCGCCGCCCCGGCTGTGTCTTTCTGTTCGAGTGGCGCACAGCCGCCCCGGCTGTGTTTTTCTGCAAGATTCGGCCGATTCGCATGGCCGGGCGCACTATCGACGCTTTGCTACCCGCCCTCGGCGCCTTTTCGAAAGACGGCGACTACGTCTTCAATCGGAACGACAAACAGGCGGTTATCGCCTTCAAAATCGACCGGAATGGCCTGCTTCGGATTGAACAGGACGCGATCGTACTGGCGGATGGGGTAGTCCTCGTCGCGCTCGACCTGAGCTGAAACGGCCACAACCCGCCCGGTGATGGTCGGAATCTCGATATTGCCTGGGAGCTGGATGCCGCCCTTGGTGGTCTTCTTGTCCTCGTCCTTGCGGATCAGGACGCGCTTGCCCACCGGCTCAACCGTCTCCAGACGCTGCTTGGAACTGGCTTGGCCCATCGCCTCTGCTCTTCGGCCGCGGCCGCGGCGGTACAATCTCTCTGCGGCGTCGAGCGACTGCCGGCGCCTCGCTTGACTACAGGAGGCGGCGCTCGCCCCGAAACGTGCAGGAGACTCTATTGCATCCGCAGGTGCTCCGCAATTTGCTGGCGGAAATCGCCGCCGGCCGGTTGAACGTGGACGACGCCCTGCGCCGCCTCGCGACCCTGCCCTTCGAAGATCTCGGCTTCGCCAACATCGATCACCACCGCGCCCTGCGCTGCGGTTTTCCGGAAGTCGTCTTCGGCGCCGGAAAATCCGACCAGCAGATCGAGGAGATCGTGGCGCGCCTTGTTGCCCGCGGTGCACCGGTGCTAGCCACCCGCATCGGGCCTGAGACCGCCCGGCGCGTGCAGCGGCGGATGCCGAACGCCGTCTATCACGAGTCCGCTCGCGTGCTGACGCTCCGACCGGCCGACGAACCCGCCTGCGCGATCGACGCGAACGTCGACGACGGCTTCATTGGCGTGGTCGCGGCCGGAACCGCCGACCTGCCCGTCGCGGAGGAAGCCCGGCTCACCGCCGAGGCGCTCGGCGAGCCGGTCCGCACGATCTACGATGTCGGCGTGGCCGGACTGCATCGCCTGTTGTCGCGCTCGCAGATGCTGCGGGCCGCGCACGTGCTGGTCGTGGTGGCGGGCATGGAGGGCGCGCTGCCCAGCGTTGTCGGCGGACTGGTGAGCGTTCCGGTGCTGGCGGTTCCCACCAGCGTCGGATACGGCGCCAGTTTCGGCGGGATCGCCGCCCTGCTCGCCATGCTGAACAGTTGTGCGTCAAACGTTTCGGTCGTCAATATCGACAATGGCTTCGGGGCCGGCTACCAGGCGGCACTGATCAACCGACTGGCCCGCGGCGCCGAGCGACTGGGTGGTCCGGCCCGCCAGCGCGGCGTGCCGCACGGCGTGCCCGCGATGGCCCCGCCCGCTGGCGAGCCGCCTTCGGAGTAAGTCGCGATGTCCAATCCCGCCGGGCACGACGCGGATCCGAAGTTATCCGTCGTCAGCCAGGTTCCGCCGCGTCCGCCGCGTGACCCCGCGACGCACAAGGGACAGGTGGGCCGCATCGCGATCGTCGCGGGCAGCCGTGGAATGAGCGGTGCGGCGGCCCTGGCCGCGCTGGGAGCGCTGCGTGGAGGCGCCGGGCTGGTGCGCGTGCTGACGCCCGCCTCGGTGCAGCCGCTGGTCGCCGCCAGCGAGGTGTGCGCGATGAGCGTGGCGATGCCGGAAACTCCGGCC
This sequence comes from uncultured Planctomycetales bacterium, assembly GCA_964403685.1. Taxonomy (GTDB): domain Bacteria; phylum Planctomycetota; class Phycisphaerae; order UBA1845; family Fen-1342; genus CAYOHG01. Next base: position 7,595 of record CAYOHG010000008.1, on the reverse strand, counting down.
GGCACACTGTCGCGCGCCGGCTTGTCGCTGCTGGACGAATCGCTGGATTGGTGCGACGTCGTGGCGATCGGCCCCGGCATGGGACTGGCCTGTCGCGACGACAATCTGGAGCTGCTCGCTCGCGTGCTGGAGAGCGCCCGTCCGACTGTCGTCGACGCCGATGCGCTCAACTCCGCCGACGACGGCCTGCTCCGCTCGCGCCCCAACGCCATTCTCACGCCGCATCCCGGCGAGATGCGCCGCCTGTGCAAGGTGATCGGGCTGACCGGGCCGGCCGGCAGCGACGCCGACGCACGTCTGCGCTATGCCGGCGAACTGGCACGCTTCACCGGCGGAACCGTCGTCCTCAAGGGGCATCACACCGTTGTCGCCGGCCCCGACCGCGCCTTTGTCAACGAAACCGGCAACGCCGGCATGGCCACCGGCGGCATGGGCGACGTGCTGACCGGCCTGATCGCCGCGCTGCTCGGCCAGCAGCTCGGGCCGTTCGACGCCGCCTGCCTGGCGGTGCACGTCCACGGCCTGGCGGCGTACCGTTGCGCCGAGCGAATCGCTCCGGTCGGATATCTGGCGCGGGAAGTGGCCGATGCGCTGCCGGCGGCGTTGAACGAGGTCTCACGCCCGCGGCTGGGCTTCCGGCCGAGCTGACTTGGTTCGCCGTTGCCAAACGGCGTGCTGCGTGGGCTGTCACGTTATTCGGACCTTCCCGGCGACCATGCGGGCGGCGCCGCGCCGAGGCGCTGCGGTCCGTTGGCGCTGAGGCCGGAATCCGCTATCAGTCCATCCATGCCACTTCCATCGATGAATTGTCGTCGACGCGTCACCTTTCATCTCTTCCCGCTGCTGACGGCGGCCGCGCTAAGCGGCCTGGCCTGCCACGGTCGCGACGCCGATCCCGGCCCGCCGCCCGACGCGCGCCGACCCGAGCTCAAGAGCGAGACCGAACTGGCCGGCGAGCGGCAGCAGTTGCTGGCCAGCGGCGCGGTGGTCGAGGTCGAGCCGCCCTCGGTTCGGCCGGAGCAGCGGGCCGCGGCCAATCCGTCGCCGCGCCGAATCGCCGCCGGCCCCGGCGCGATCGAAAGCGACATCCTGTTGATCAACGATCACGCGCTGACGGTCGCGGAAGTGCTCTGGCCGCTCCGCAAGAAAATCGCCGAGTTGCGCGGGGAGGGAGTTCGTGCGGGAATTCTCGATGAACTGCGCGGCGTCATCCGCATTCAGACGCAGCAGGAAGTCGGTTCGCTGCTGCTGTACGACAAGGCCTTGTCGGGCCTGAACGACCCGCAGAAGGAGTCGCTCGACAAAGCCGTCGAGCGCGAGATCGAACGGCAGGTCGCCAATGACTTCGGCGGCAGCGCCGCGCGGGCCGAGAACCTGCTGAAGCGTTTCGGGCTTTCGCGCGAGCAACACCGCGACCTGGTGAAGCGCGCCATGCTGGTGCAAAGCTACGCTCGCGACGTGCTGGCGCCGCGCGTCGCGGTGCGGCGCGACGAGCTGATTGAGTACTTCGAGCAGAACCGCGAGCGCTTTTCCACGCCCGAGACGCGCGAGCTGCTGATGATCGAGCTGCCGTTCAGCGCATTCGTTCCGGAGGGTGTCCGCTGGGAGCAGGCCGCGCCCAACGCCCGCGCGATGGCGAAGCTGGAAGCGATGCGCAGCGCTCGGGCCGCGCATCAGGCGCTGGCAGCGCGCGGCTTCGCCGAGGTCGCGCAGGAATATTCGCGCGGCGTGCATGCCGAGATGGGCGGCTCCTGGGGCGAGATCGGCGCGCCGTTGCAGGCACCCTATGACGAGCTTTCCAAGCGGATCTTCAGCTATCGCGCGGGGCAGTTCAGCGAGCCGATCGAGACGCCGGCCGGCTGGTACATTGTCGGCTGCGGCAAGGTTCAGCACGCCGAGACGAAGTCGTTTCGCGACGTGCAGGCCGACGTCCGTCGGCAGCTCGAGGATGAGCGTTTCAACGCGCTGACCACCGACTACGTCATCAAACTGGCGCAAAAAGCCAGCATCAGCGCGCTGGAGACGTTTCTCAGTGCGGCCGTCCGCCGCGCCGCCGGCCCGGATTGGCCCGAGCTTAAGTCCGAAGAGCCGCAGGAAAACCCCGCACCGTAGCGAAATCGCAGCATCGGCACGGCGCGGCCGGTGTGATGGGCGCGCCCGGAGTCGAACGGTGAGTGCGGTTCGATTTTGCCGACCAGGCGCGTCGGCTCAGGGGCTCGGGGTCAAGCCGACCATCCGCAGGTACACTCCGTCCGGCGTCGTTCGCGCGGTCATCAGGCCGGCGGTCTGGTACCGCAGGAGCGCGCGGGCATCCTCTCTTGCCTCAGGTCGGATCATGCCGGCGCTGCCGGCCATCGCCCCGGTAAAAAACCCCAGCGGGTTCATGGGGGGCGGCTGATCGCCCCGGCCGGCCAGCTCCAGCGCCAGCTCGAAGGCAGGCCGCGTGTTGACCCAGATGACGGCCCAGGCTTCCCGGTCGACCGCGGCCAAGGCGCGCTGGAACTGCGGGTCCTCCGCCAGTCCGCGCCCGCCGTCGACCTCCTGAAGCTCACTCTCGACCGCCGGCGTCACGCCGAACAACACGCGATCCGAGGTGGTGGCGATACTCACGCCACCCAGCGGAATGTCGTACACCGGCGTGCCGCGCAGCTCACGATCGATCAGCATGCCCGCGGCCATTCCGCGCAACGCTTCGATCGCCTGCACCAGCGCGTCCTTGCCGGCATGACCGATCGTAGCCAGAAACCGCCCGCTTTCCGCGTTCAGCGGGCGGGCAAACGAAATGGTCAGCGCCAGCGGGTCGCGCAGCCGGTTGATCACGTCGCGGCGCAGGTTCAGCGACTCTGTTTCGGACAGCGGGATCGCCTCGAGCGAGTTGCGCATCTCGTCGGCCGCTTCAGGGTCGATGCGCCGCGTGATGCTCTCGATCTCGTCGACCAGCTCGCCGGGGTGGAGGTTCGCACGGAGGTGCATGAACGCATCGGCCGGCACACGGCCGGCCGGGGCGATCGGCGTCGAAGGCCGGCTGACGATCTTGGCCAGGCCGGTCCGTTCCCCGCTGATCGGCACAAAGGCCTCGACAACCTGGTCGTACTCCGGCATGCCATAGGTACCCTGCGCCACGATGCAGCCGAACGACTCCAGGCCCAGCGCAGTCATCTGCTCGCGCGCGTCCTCCTCGGTGCGGGCCAGGTCGAGCAGGGCCGGCACGTTCACCAGCAGGCGCAGCGGGCCGGGCTGCTTGAACTCGCGCAGCAGGACCTTGTACCCCTCGCTGTCGCGCAGCGACTCGCCGCCGCCGCGCTGAAGGCGCAGCACGTCCTTGACCTCGTCGACGCTTCCCGCGGCGATCAGCAGGCGGTCACTGACGCACAGGGCCAGGCGTGGGGGGATGGAATCCTCGCTGAGCACCTGGTCGAGGAAGGACTCGAGCTGCTTACCCATCGAGTCTTCATCCATCGAAAACGGGTCCACTTCGTTCGGATCCGGCCGCGCCGATTCATCGCCTGACTCCTCGCCGCTGGACTTGTCCTTTGGTTCGCGGCGAAAGCTGTCGATCTCGAACGAATCGAATGAGATGCGCTCGTATTCATCCACGCGTTCGCGCAGCCGCCCGCGGAGGCGCTCGTAGTAGCCCGTCAGCGTCTCGCGATCGCCGATGCCGATGGCCAGCACCGGCCGCGGCATGCCGTCCTTCTCGGCGGGCGGACGGATGCAAAGCGAAACCGGTCCGTCGAACGGGTTCTTGAGCTGCTCGGGGTCCATGTCCAGCGAAGTCGCCAGCCTCTTGTGGAGGCTCTCGACGACGCGGCTGATCGCGCCCAGCTCGATCAGCGCCTTGCGGGCAACGGGATCCTTCATCATCCGATAGCCTGCGGTGCGCTCATAGGCTTCCAGCAGGTCGCTCAGATCGGACACGCCGACCCACGCCAGGGCGTCGCGCGGGGCCAGCGTCGCCGGGTCGGGCGCGGGAGCCGAATCCTGCGCCGCGGCGGTAACCGCTACGGCCAGTGCGAGGATCGTCACAAATCCAGTACGGAAAAGCATCAGAGCATCCTTCTGGCTGGGGCGACTGGGCCGGGACATTCAGGGGGCCGCAAGCGGCGAAGGCTGGTCGGTCTCCAGCCGCGCCGGCGGCTGAAGGTATCGAAACCCGGCTTCGGAACTTTCGCTGTTGTAGGCGAACGCGTCGCGATTCCGCAGGAAGTCGATCACGTAGCGCACCGGAATCGCGAAGCCGAGGCCTTCGGCACCCATCAGCTTCATGTTCGTCACACCGACCACCTCGCCGCGCCCGTTAAACAGCGGCCCGCCCGAATTCCCCGGGTTGATCTGCGTGGTCGTCTGGACGTAGGCCAAACCCGCTTCCGCGCGATTGCGGCGACTGACGATCCCCTCGGAAACGCTGCGTTCCAGCCCGAGCGGGTTGCCGATCGCGAAAACCGTGTCACCGTCGCGCAGGTCGTCATCGTCGTCCAGATACGCGAGCGTCGGACGATAACCCTCCGGCAGCGCCACCTTCAGCAGCGCCAGATCGAGAAACGGGTTGGTCGCCACGATCTCCACGTTCTCGAATTTCTCGCGGCGGAATTCGTCGCCGACCCGCCGGAACACCGCGACCGACAGGCGCGTTTCCCCTTCGACCACGTGGAAGTTTGTGATGACGTGGCCCTCGGCGCTGATGAAAAAGCCGCTGCCCTGCCCCGAGGGAGATGCGACCAGCACCACCGCCTCGCCAAATCGCTGCGACAGTTCCTTGACGTTGCGGACCGGCAGGTCGGCGGTGCTGTAGAGGTGCTCGCTGCTGCGGGTGGATTGCGACGTGGCTGCTTCGGCCCGCGCCGCCTGCATGCGGCTGATCTGCGCGCGGGGAATCGATACGACCTCGAAACCCAGATCGACAATGACCCGTTCCGGCGTCTCTTTGAGCACGCTGGCCTCGATGACTTGCCCACCGGACAGGTAGATCACTTCAGCCAGCGCCAAGCGCGGCGCCAACGTGCCTGTCAGAAAGAGCGTCGCCACAAGCAGGGGCGCCCGCGCCGGACGTATGAACCACGAATCCATGACCGCCTCGTTGCCGGAATTCCAAGTGTGCCGGAATCGTACGCGACCGTGTGAAACCCAACAATCGCCCGCGAATCGCTGCCTTGAGACGCACCCGCGGCCCGCTCGGGCGTACAATAGCAGTAATTCACCTCGGAGGTACCCAATCGGTGGTCCACGACCCGACGGCCGCGGAGATTGTGAACGCCGCGCGCAGATTGCCGCCGTCCGACCGGGATCGCTACCTGCGCGAGGCCACCGCCCGCGATCCGTTGCTCGAGCAGGCGGTGCGCCGTCTGCTCGAGGAAACCGAGCCGGACTCCTCCGCGCTCCCGCTGGACACGCCGCGACCGCCCGAGCGTGACCGCCGCACCGCGCTCGCCGGCGGCACGTGGCCTCCGCCGATTCCGGACTACGACCTGCTGCGCCTGCTGGGGCACGGCGCTTTTGGTGAGGTGTGGCTGGCACGGAACGAGCACGACGGGCACGTCTGCGCCGTCAAAATCGTCACCCAGTACGCCGAGATCGAGCTGGAAGGCATTCGCGCTTACCGCCAATGCGCCCAGCGCCATCCGCATCTTGTTCCCATCGAGCATGTCGGCCGGCTGAGCCAGCCGCCCGGACTGTACTACGTCGTCATGCAGCTTGCCGACGAGGCCAAACCCGCAGCGCCGCTCTTCGATCCGGCCAGCTACGAACCGCGCACCCTGCGGCGGACGATCGACTGGCGCGGCCGACTGCCGCTCGACGAAGCTCTCGACACACTCGACCAGGTGCTCGACGGTTTGGAAGCCCTGCATGCCGCCGGCGGAATTCACCGCGATCTCAAGCCGGCCAACGTCCTCTCCGTCGCCGGGACATGGCGTATCGGCGACCCCGGATTGATGACCCGCAGCCGCGCGCCCGGCGGCGGCGGCACCCCCGGTTTCACCCCGCCGGAAGGTGTGATCGACCGCAGCGGAGACCTGTATTCCGCCGGCGTCACGCTCTGGCAGGCGCTTACCGGCGGCCAGCCGCACACGCTGCACGCTTTTCTCGACGATCGCCAGCCGCTGCCCGGCCAGGACGCGCGTCTGCCGGCGGTTCTCGGTGTAATAGCCCGGGCCTGCGCGCTCTCGCCGCGCGATCGTTTCGACGTCGCCGCCGACTTCCGCGCGGCGCTGACGGCCGCCCGCACGGCGCGCTGTATTGACGGTCCCACCCGCATCCTGACAGTTGACGAGCTGCGCGCGAAAGACGACACGGTCCACGACCTGGCGCTCGATGAGCTGCGCTTGAGCGGAGCGCCGCCGGCGGACGCGGAGCCGGCCGGCCGACCGGTGCGCGATCTGCCCCCGCTCGCCCAGATCGGTCCTTACCGTTTGGTAGCCGAGCTCGGCCGCGGCGGCATGAGCGTGGTCTACCTGGCTGATCAGGACTAGCCGCTGCGACGGCGCGTGGCCATCAAGGTCGTCCCGCCGGGACGGGACTCGGTCGAGCTATCGCGGCGGTTCGAGCAGGAGCGCCAGGCGCTGGCGCGGCTGAATCACCCGCACATCGCCGACGTGTACGACGCCGGGGAGCTACCCGACGGGCGCCCGTACTTTGTCATGGAGTACATTTCGGGCCGGCCGATCACCGTCTATTGCGACGAACAGCGCCTCTCGATCGCTGCCCGACTGCGCCTGTTCGCCAGCGTCTGCCACGCGGTCTATCACGCCAACCAGCGCGGGATCATTCACCGTGACCTGAAACCATCGAACATCCTCGTCAGCGCCTCGGACGGCGTGGCGGTTCCGAAGGTCATCGATTTCAGCACCGCGGCCGCCTCACTCTCGGCCGCCGCCCCCGCCGACGGCCTGGAGCGCCCGGGGCTCTTGATCGGCACCCCGCAATACATGAGCCCCGAGCAGGCCCGCGGCGAAGCCCCGATCGACGCGCGCAGCGACGTCTACACGCTCGGGGTCTTGTTGTTCGAGCTGATCTGCGGGCAGCCGCCGTTCAACCCCGACGAGCGCGGCCTGCTCGACCTGCTGGAGCGAATCGCCAAGGCGCCGGCGCCGCGCGCCAGCGAATGGCTTGCGCAGCACCCCGCGGAACGGGACCGCCGCGCGGCGGCCTGCGGTGTATCGCCGCGGCGGTTGATCAACGCCGTGCGCGGCGAAGTGGACGCGATCACCACCCGAGCACTCGAAACGAACCGCGAGTTGCGCTACCCGTCGGCCCGCGAGCTGGCCGGCGACGTGGATCGCTACCTGAATCGGAGGACGATCTCCATCCCGCTGCCTTGGCCCTTGGCCCTTCGCGCCTGGGCGCGACGCAACCGCGCCGTGCTTCAGATCACGGGCTGGGCGATTGTGGCGCTGTCGGCCGGGCTGCTGATTCAGCGATTGCTCTTGTAGACGCTCGACTTCCGGCCGGCGGTGAAGACGCGATCCGGCGTGTGCGGCGCGAGGCGCGGTCGGGCGCGAGTGGCCGGCGGCAGTCGTTACTCGATTGCCAGCGAGGCTCCGGCGTTCACGCGGCAAGAAAAAGACCGCAGCGCGGCAGAGTCGCATGCTCCACCGCGC